>DASWKU010000459.1:0-9777 GCA_036396455.1 Flavobacteriaceae bacterium | reverse complement strand
CACCACCAAAATGGCATTATTATTTGCCACTGTAATGGTAAAATTGCCATCAAAATCTGTTGCTACTCCATTGGTGGTCCCTTTTTCAATAATGTTTACACCAGGCAGAGGTAATCCTTCTTCATCCGATATCGTACCGGATATGGTTTTGTTCTGTGCATAAGAAAATAATACTGATAAAAAGAATACGAAAAGTAATGAGGTTCGTTTTTTACCTTTTAGCTTATTAAACTCTTTTTGACAAAAACGGATAAGTTTAAATGAATGATAATGTTGCATTGAAACAAATGTTTTAATTAATAGTTAGCTGACAAATTTTAGTTATTAGTAAATGAGAGATGTCAAATCACTCAAATTTTTGCAACGATTTAACACAAATATATGTAATCGATTACACAAACATATAAAATAAAATATTCACATCCAAATTATCCATTAAAAAAATAGAGGTGGATAAAAAATTTAAGAATGCCAATGGATTAATTGTGGTTGTTATAAATAAGTCAGGATAATCATCATCATTAAATTATTGATGGTAAATGTTGAAAATCAATTGGTAGGACTCTGCATTAGCGAGCCATTAATGTAGGTGTCTATCAGTCTAAGGTCCAAGACGTTTTCCAATTCATAGGCCTTGTCCACTTTTTCAATAATCACATTTTTTAGTGTTACATTCCTGATTGGCGATTCTGCATACCCTTTTGCCAAAATCCCAAAATATCCCCCATTTTTTACTTTAACATTTTCCAACGAAATATTTTGAATGGTTGGAATAAATTCTCCTGTTTGATTACCGTAAGTTGCATAAAACATATTTATCTTTAGAACGGCTTCCTTAACCTGGCCAACTTCAATGTTTCTCACATAAACGCCATCAACAATGCCACCTCTTCTAGAATTGGTTTTAATTCTAATTGCCCTATCTAAATTGGGGCTGTCCATTACACAATCTTCAACAAATACGTTGGTCACACCTGCAGACATCTCGCTACCAATGACCACGCCTCCATGTCCATCAATCATTTTGCAATTTTTGACAATGATATTTTCACTTTTTATAGCAACTCTTCTACCATCAGCATCTCTTCCCGCCTTGATGGCAATACAGTCATCGCCTGTATTGAACGTGCAATTTTTTATAATTACATTTTTTGAATATTCCGGATCGCAACCGTCATTATTTGGTCCGTGTGACTCTACAGTTACCCCGTCTACAATAACGAAATTGCTTTTCATAGGATGTATGACCCAAAAAGGTGAATTTACGATCTTTACACCTTGAATCATGACGTTGTTGCATTCAAAAGGTTCAAAAAACGAAGGCCTTAAAAAATGATTGTTTCCAAAAATCCTTTCTTCAACAGGCACGCCCATATCACCCATATCCATAAGGCTTGGGAGATTTAAACTGTCTTGCTGTTTAGGCATTCCTTCCTTCCAACCATAAGTATCCTTTCCACACCATGGCCACCAATGGTCATTGCTGGCCTGACCATTTAAAATGCCTTTACCCGTCACTGCAATATTTTTTTTCTTATAAGCATAAATCAATGGAGAATAGTTTATTAGCTCAATACCTTCATAAGAAGTATGGACCAAAGGATAATAATCATTTGGATTAGTACTGAATAAAATTTCAGATTCTTCGTCCAAATGAAGGTTGACATTATTTTCTAAATGAATTGGACCTGTAATATATTTACCTTTTGGCACAACAACTTTCCCTCCGCCATTTTCAGTACATGTCTTAATGGCTTTTTTGAATGCCTCGGTATTATTGGTCAAACCATCAGGGACAGCCCCAAAATCCAAAACACTATAGATTTTGTCCAAAAAAACAGGGACAATAATACTATCCTCAATTTGTTGCATTTTTGACCAAGGATCTTCATCAATAACTTTATGTTTTTCACTTTTACAGGAATAGAAAAATAAGGTTGACACCATAAAAAACAGGCTTAGGACATGGAATAGTTTTATAATTGATGACTTCAGGTTTAAAAGGACAAAATTTCTCATAATAAATTATTGATTATTCTTTAATAAATAGTATATTGTAATCGATTGCGTAAACCTAAATAAATACTTTATAAAATCCAAGTATTTAAGGAGTTTATGTTTTAAATAAATATCTGGAATTTGGCTTTATTGTTAATTTCTTAAAAAGATAGTGAAAATTTGAGTGAATTGATGAAAAAAATTTCACTTATTTAGAATAAAACATTTTTAAGATAATCGATAGCATTATTACATTATTAATTGTAAAAATACCTATTTTCGTGTGGTCAACAAAAATACTGGAGCATGAGTAAAAAAACAACCATCTATGATATCGCCAAAAAACTCAATATTACTGCGGCAACAGTTTCTAGAGCATTAAATAACAATCCAAAAATTAGCGAAGCTACCCGTGAATTGGTTCTCAACACAGCTTCAAAAATGAACTACCAACGCAATAAACTTGCATTGGCCCTTAAAAGTGGAAAAAGCAATAATGTTGGAGTTATTGTACCCCGTATAGATAGTAATTTTTTTGGCTCGGTCATTAGAGGAGTTGAAGAAGAGCTAAACCCACACGGTTATCATGTCATCATTTGTCAAACCCATGAGGAGGAGAAACGGGAAAATGAGAATATTGACACACTTTTAAATGCTCAAGTTGATGGTATTTTGATTTCCACTTCCAATACAAAAACAGAGCCTTTTAACCGCGTACTTAAAAAAAATATTCCATTGGTGTTTTTTGACAGGAAAAAAACCATGAACGGAGTTAGCTCGGTAACCATTAATGATTTTGAGGGTGGTTATAAGGCCACCAAACATTTAATAGATCAGGGATGTACCCGTATTGCGCATTTTTCTGGGGATCGTTCCATTGAAATATTTAAAGAACGTTATTTGGGTTATAAACAAGCCTTAATTGATGCAGGTATTGAATTTAATGAGGATTATGTTGTTCAAACTAAAAGTAATCGTGATGAAGGTGGCAAGGCCATAAATCAATTATTAGGGTTGAATCCTCCTCCTGATGCCCTTTTTTCTTCCAGTGATTTTGCTGCGTTGGGTGCCATTCAGGAATTAAAATCGCACAACATAAAAATTCCAAGTGAATTTTCTGTAGTTGGTTTTGCCAATGAGCCCTTTACAAAATTCATGGAACTTTCAATCTCTACTATTGATCAGTCCCCATTGGAAATGGGTAAAATGGCCGCGAGAGTCTTTTTGGAACAGGTCACCAATTCCAACAATATTAAAATTGAGAAAAAAGTGGTTTTGGTGCCCGAATTAATTATAAGAAAATCATCTTTAAAAATTCCAGAATCAAGCTCAAATTTAAAGAAAGTATCTTCATAAGGATTTTTTAAAGCGAAACACCCCTTCTCCAAGGAATAAAATCGTTTTGGTTTAATAGTGTGGCCTTAGTTTTTATTTTTCCACTTGCAACATTTATTATTAACCCAAGCATTTCTTCTGCCATTTCCTCAATTGTTTTTTCACCACGAATAACTGGCCCTGTTTCTATATCAATAATATCAGGCATTCTTTTAGCAAGCTCAGTATTGGAAGACACTTTAATGATTGGTGCAACTGGATTTCCGGTTGGTGTACCCAAGCCCGTTGTGAACAATATGATATTGGCCCCTGAACCAGCCAGTGCTGTAGTGCTTTCAACATCATTCCCTGGAGTGTTCAATAAATTAAGCCCAGGTTTTGAGATATATTCCCCATAATCCAGCACATCAACTATTGGTGACGTCCCACCTTTTTTTGCAGCTCCTGCCGATTTCATGGCATCGGTTATTAAACCATCCTTAATATTCCCCGGTGAAGGATTCATGTCAAATCCAGAACCTGCAGCAATCACGGATTTTTCATAAGCTTTCATCAATGATAAAAACTTATTGGCCGTTTCTTCTTCAACACATCTGTTTGCCAATTCCTGTTCGACCCCACACAACTCCGGAAACTCAGATAAAATGGCAGTCCCACCAAGGGCGACCAACATGTCGGAGGTGTACCCCAAAGTTGGATTGGCAGAAATACCTGAAAATCCATCTGAACCTCCACATTCCAGTCCTACTCTTAATTTAGATAATGGCGCAGGTTTTCGCTCTATTTGATTGGCTTTTTTTATGGCTTCAAAAGAATCTTTGATAATGGCACTTAACATCTCATCCACAGTTCCCATTTTTTGCTGTTCGAACATTAAAACCGGTTTGGCAATATTTGGATTTATGGTTTTTAAGGCATTTTTAAACACCTCTATCTGTAAATTTTGACATCCTAAACTCAGCACCGTTGCTCCCGCGACATTGGGGTTATTTACATAACCTGCCAATAATCTTGCAAGACTTTCGGAATCCTGACGAATACCTCCACAACCTCCAGGATGTGTAATAAACTTAACTTCAACATTCTCGAATACTTTTGTGGATACTGGTTTCTCATCTTCTTCAACAACTCCTTGATCATTATTGACCAATGAACGCAATAACAAGCGATGGCTGTTTGTTTTTTGCGTGAGCAGTTCTTTTTCAAAAACTTCTTTCAGCATTTCAATGTTTCGGTTCTCGCAAAATACCAATGGAAAAAACAACCATACATTGGCAGTACCGACCTGTCCATCTTCTCTATGATAACCTAAGAAGGTTTTGTCTTTCCAAGATTCAACATTTGGGACCGTCCAACCAATATGTCCCGTTTTTTTATCAACCTTTTCACTCTCATGTTTTACATTGATAGTTGTAAGTACGTCTCCCTTTTGTATCACCAAATTGGCTTTTCCAACCAAAACACCATACATAATGATTCTATCCCCTGTTTCAAAAGTATCCAATGCAATTTTATGTTTTGCCTTGACACCTGAAATTATTTTTATGGATTTCCCCTCAAAAGCTATCTCATCTCCTGCCACTAAATCCACTAAAGCGACAGCTACATTATCTGATGGGTGTACTTTTATTAATTTTTTTTGCATCACAAATGACTTTTTTTAGTATTGTTTACTAAAATTAACAAATCCTTTTTCAATTCCGTTGGTTTCAATTTCTTCCAAAGCGACAGCAATTGCTTTGGTTAAACCATCTATTTTTGTTAAATCTTCATCCCAAAATGAACTATTCTCAAGTGTAGCTTTCGCTATTTCATCATAATTCTTAAGCTTCCAAATTTTATCAAATATTTCAATAATTTCCAAACTATCCTTTACTGGAAGTGCCTTGCCATTCCAAGACCCTTTATAAAAACGAATTAAACAGGCAAATGAAAACGTTAGATATACAGGGATTTTATTATGGCCTGAAATATATTCCAAAATACTGGGTAATACCCGCACCTTAAATTTAGATATTGAATTCAGCGCAATATCTGATAATTGATGCTTGATAAATGGGTTTCTAAATCGGTCCAGAACTTCCTCTGCAAAACCATCCAGTTCAGACCTTTCCATTGGAAGCGTGTCGTTTATTTCATTAAAAATTGTTTTGTTCACAAAATCCCCTGTAAATATATTATCAACCGTTTGTTTCACCGTTTTATTGCCATATAAGATTGAAACAGGAACCATCGCCGTGTGTGCACCATTTAAAATACGAACTTTTCTGGTTCTATAAGGCTGCATATCCTTAACAATTTTTACATCTAAATCCGTTTTATGGAACGGTAATTTCTCTTTTAACTTTTCGTCGCCTTCAATGACCCAAAGGAAAAAGGGTTCGGCCGTTACAATTAAATTATCTGAATAATCCAATTGGTTATTATACACTTCTATTTCATCTTTCGGATAACCTGGTACTATCCTATCTACCAAAGTATTGTGGAATGTACAGTTGTCCAACAACCAAGACTTAAAGGCTTTCCCCAGATTCCAATCTTCAATATATTTTAAAATAATATCTTTTAAAGTGTCCGAATTGTAATTTATAAGCTCACAAGGAATTATGGTAAGCCCTTTACTTGCATCTCCATTAAAATGTTTAAATCGTTCATATAAAAGTACGGTCAACTTTGAAGGGAATGAGCTTGGCGGTTGCATTTCAAACGTATCTGTACTTATATAAGCAATGCCCGCTTCGGTGGTATTGGAAATAATAAACTGAAGTTCTTCCTCTTTAGCTAAATTTAAATAAGCCTCATAGTTTTGATATGGATCGATGCCTTTTACAATATTGGTCATCAATTCAATATCTTGGATTTCCTTTCCCTTTTTAATCCCTCTCATAAATAAAGTATACAGGCCATCTTGATCATTGAGCATATTTACCATACCTCTATCAATAGGTTGGACCACAGCTATCCCAGCATTAAAATCAACTTCCTTGTTCAATTTTTGGAATGCAAAATCTATAAAGGCCCTCAAAAAATTTCCTTCACCAAATTGAGCAATCTTAATTGGAGGTTTTATTTCGAATCCAGTATTTTTTCGATTTAACAGTTTCTTTTTTTCTTTTAATCCTGGCATTTTTTCAATTATAAGTTAAACAAACTTGGCAGCCATAGTGATAATTCTGGGAAATAGGTTACCAGAAATAATGCAACAATCATGGCCAAAAATAATGGTAGCAAAGGTTTGATCACCTTTTGGATAGTAGTCTGTGCAATACCCACTCCAACAAACAGCACCGACCCTACTGGGGGTGTACACAACCCAATACAAAGGTTCAAAACCATGATGATTCCAAAGTGTACCGGGTCCATTCCTAATTTGGTAACCACTGGTAAAAATATTGGTGTAAAAATTAACACTGCGGGAGTCATGTCCATAAACACACCAACAAACAATAACAACAAATTAATGATGAGCAATATGATAATTTTATTGTCGCTTATTCCCAATAAAACGGTACTGATATCTTGCGGAATATTTTCAAACGACATGACCCAAGACATACTCATTGATGTGCCAATCAGTAACATGACCACCGCAGTTGTTGCTGAGGAATCCAAAAAGATTTCCGGCAATGATTTTATTGATATTTCTTTATAGACAAATCCTAAAATCAATGTATATAATACGGCAATTGCCGAAGCTTCCGTTGCTGTAAAAATTCCAGTTACTATCCCTCCAATAACAATCACCAATAAAAACAAACTAGGGACAGCATCAATAAATGTTCTTAAAACTTCTTTTAAAGAACTCTTTTCTCCCAATTTGTACTTTTTCTTTTTTGCCCACATTGAGGCAACTATCATTAAAAACAACCCTGTCAGAATTCCTGGGATATAGCCTGCCAAAAACAAAGCCGCTATTGAAACTCCGCCACTTGCCAAAGAGTAAACAATCAAAACATTACTCGGGGGAATGACCAATCCTGTAGTGGCTGAAGTGATATTAACGGCAGCACCAAATTCTTTGGAATAGCCTTCTTTTTCCATCTCTGGTCCCAAAATACTTCCCATTGCCGATGCCGATGCCATGGCCGATCCTGCAATGGCCCCCATTAGCATGGCGCCAATGACATTGATCAATGCCAATCCCCCGGGTAAGGATCCTACCAAAGTTTTTGCAAAAGCTATCAATCTATGGGCAATACCGCCTTTATTCATCAGTTGTCCTGAAAGTATAAAAAACGGAATGGCCAATAAAGCAAAACTGTCCAATCCAGTTCCCATTCTTTGGGATACGGTTGTCAATGCCGGCAACATCGGGATGCTTACCAACATCGTCAAAACGGATGATATCGCAATACTCCAAGCAACGGGAGTCCCTATCGACAATAGACCGATAAAACTTAAAACCAAAACAATAATTGGGAAATAGTCCATGGTTATGTAAGGCTTAAAATATCTGTTATTTTATAGTAAATAATCAATACTCCACTTAACGGAATCGCAAAATAAACCGCAGCCAATGGTATTTGTAAGGCAGGTGAATGTTGATTTAAAACATAAGTTATATAAACCAATCTTAATCCTCCAATAACCATGGCAAACAATGCAAATGCAATTATTGACACATATACAATCCGTTTTAATTTTCTCTGTGTTTTGTCACTTGACCGTAATGGAAGGACATCAATGGCCACGTGCATATTTCTGCCAGAAACATAGGCAGCACCCAAAATACCAAGCCAAATCATTAAATATCTGGCCAATTCATCCGTAAAGGAACTTGGATTACCCATAATGAACCTGGTAAAAACTTGCCACAATACATTAATGACCATAACCGTCATGATCAGGATTAAGGTATTGCTTAATATTCTGTCAACTGTTTTTCTAAGTTTCATTTTCAGTTGGTGTTTTGAATTCTTTCAATTAAATCACTCATCACTTTATCATTTTTGTATTGGGCATAAACACCCTGGACCTGACTGGAAAATAAAGATTTATCTGGATGAATAATTTCTACCCCCGCTTTTTGAACTTCATCAAGGGCTTCTTTTTCAGCCTCGGCCCATAAGGTTCTTTGATAAACCACAGAACTGTCAACGGCCTGTTGCACCCACTGTTTTTCTTGATCAGATAATTTATTCCAAAGATTTGTGCTGATAATTAACACATCCGGTAAAACAGTGTGTTCGTCCAACGAATAATATTTGCAAACCTCATAATGCCTAGATAGGTAAAAACTTGGTGGATTATTTTCAGCACCATCAACCACACCTTGCTGTAAAGAGGTGTACAACTCTCCCCAAGAAATTGGTGTTGCGGACCCTCCCAAACTTTTGATCATATCCATGGCTGTAACGCTTTCCATGACCCTGATTTTTAATCCTTTCAAATCTTCTGGAGCATTGATCGGTTTATCTTTTGTATAGAAACTTCTACTTCCTGCATCGTAGTATCCTAATCCTTTTAGCCAATATTGTGTACCATCATCCAACAGTTCCTGACCAATGGGTCCATCCAAAACATGAAAAGACTGTTCTCTATCCTTAAACAAAAATGGCAACCCAAAGACTTTCATTTTTGGGGCGAAATTCTCCATAACTCCCACAGATACTTTCGTCATATCCAAACTACCAATCTGTAGCAGTTCTAGGCATTCACGTTCTGTTCCCAATTGCTGACTTGGATAGATTTCCAATTTCAATTTTCCATCTGAAATTCGGGTTAAATCCACACCCATTTTTAGCATGGCTTTATGCACAGAATGGTTAATGTCCAAACTATGGGCCAATTTTATGGTTTTTGTCTTGCTTATCTCACTGCAGTTATTCAATAATACGAGACTAGTCAAGGACAATACTAATAATAGGCTACTATTTAATTTCATTTATTTCTTACTTTCTTAATAATCTGAAGGGCTTCCTTAACCTTCATCTCCAATCCCTTAAAGTCCCGTTTTGCCAAGATGTCCCTGGAGATCAACTGCGACCCCATGCCCACACAGGCCACTCCGGCATCGAACCATCCCTTTAGGTTTTCCTCTGTTGGGGAGACTCCTCCCGTTGGCATGATGCTGGTCCAGGGCTGTGGCCCCTTGATGGCCTTCACGAAGTCCGGCCCATAGATGTCCCCCGGGAACAGCTTTACGATCTCGCATCCAAGTTCCTCGGCCCTGGCTATTTCTGTTAAGGTGCCACAGCCCGGTGACCAAAGCACCTTTCTTCGGTTGCAGACTATTGCAATGTCCTCCCTCAATACCGGTGTCACTATAAAGTTTGCCCCAAGTGCCATGTACAGGGAGGCCTGTGCCGCGTCCGTAACGGAGCCAACCCCCATGGCCATCCCCGGGAGTTCGCTTATGGCATATTTTGTCAGTTCCCCAAACACCTCATGGGCAAAGTCCCCCCTTGCCGTGAACTCCATCAGTCTTGCACCGCCATCGTAACA
>DASWKU010000458.1:0-3847 GCA_036396455.1 Flavobacteriaceae bacterium | reverse complement strand
CTGATTTCACATTTTGTTTCAGGTGTCACAAATCTATTATGATTAATCTTCAATAACATCTTTGGCGAAAGGGCAATAAGTATATTCTTATTATTTATTAGTACTGGATTATCTCCAAGTGGAAATTTGAATTCTGTTGATATATAAAGAATCCATTCAGATGCGACTAATGGCATTATTGTTTTATTATGATAATCAACAGATGAATAATTCTGTTTTAAATCTATAAGAAAATCAATTTTTTTCTTTCCGTCATTAATGAACTTATCTACTAAACTATTGAAATTCTCATAATGTTTTAGTATTAAATCAGCAATGAATGATGAAATCTCTGTTTTTTCTTTTAGTGATTTTATTTCATTTTGTTGAATAACATTAAATAATGTTTTTTTTGTTAAATCCTCATAAGTTGTAAAAAAGTCTTCAAAGTCTAATATAGCTTCTTTGTTGATTTCAGCTAATCCCATTCGTTCTTCGTAAAAAACTTTTTTGGTCGTTTCAGGCAAAACTTTATCAGCTCTAACATTTAATGAATAGATTTTTTGATTTCTTGGAAGGTTGGCTTCGCGATACTCTTTACTATGATAATATTCATAATTCCAATATGCTGTCCAAAAACAAGGATTGTAATGATTCTTTATTGTTATAGACATTCTTTTTCTGAAATTAATGCTAACGTAGATCTATATACACTGATGCATATATCACATTATATACTTACAAATCTAAGGTAAATTTTATTATGAATGTTTTGAAATGTAAAGGGTCATTTAGTTCTCGATACTTCACTGCGTTCAACTCGAACTAACAGAAACAACTACATGATGTCACTTCGAGTGTTTCGCATAGTGTGACGTATCGAGAACCTACTCACAACTTTGTTAATAACTCAACATACCTGCCATAAACACCATTGTAGGGTTTTAATTACATTAGTATTCTTAACAAGCTAAATCCCTTTAATTTGAAGAAACCCAAAAGTACTTCAGCACCCCCACCGTTGGTCACGGTAAACGACCACCTTATTATTGATCCCAATACGGCGAGCCATGAAGAATGGTACACTACCGAAGCGGTGATGAAACATTTGAACATTAGCCGTAGCAGTGTGTACCGTTTAAGAATAAAGAACATATTGCCTGCCTACAAATTGGGCCATACCGTTGTATATCCCAAAAGCCTGATCAACAAGATCCTGTTCCATAAGGCCATGCAAAATATAAACACGGGCGTCCCCACCCTGAATGGCGTAAAAGCCATTCCGACCTCCCCCAAGGGGAGGTAAAATGGGAACGTTTGGATGGAACAACAAAAAGTCCGTCCCGACTATTCGGGATTCTGTTCCCCTCCCGAATTTTCGGGACTGAAGGTTGGAAAAATTCTTTGTTAAACAACCAGTATCTAGAAAATCCTTGCCCTTTAGGGTTAGGGTAAGAGGATTTTCGGCATCAAATTACTTATCCATTATTCACGTTAAATATCCCCAAGGGGAGGTAAAAATGGGAACTTTAAGATTGAAAAAAAAAGCCGATTGTAAACAACCTTAGGTTGGATGCAATCGGCAAATCTTTTTTAATGGGTTTCCAGACCCGTCTAGGTCACGGTCACCGCACCAAGATAGGTACTAACGGCCGCTACCTTGCCCGTTGCCGAAGCAAAGGTGGCCCAGACCTGTACCTCCAATCCCGACATAAAAGCGGGTAAGGGCAGGTTCACTGCGGCTTCCTCACGTGTGCCGGCAGGATCAAAAACTTGATACAGATTGGGCACGGGTGCATACACCACGACCACCAAGGTGTCCAGTGGGTCGGCATTGCCCTGGCCGCTGTTGTCGGTCCAGCTCAGATCTAAGACCTGTGCCGGTGCCGCCACAAGCGTTGGGGTGTCCAGACCACGCAGGTCGCCCTTGCCAATCAGCACCTTGGGATAATCGATCGCATAACCGTCCACGGTCTCGATCAATGCCTCCTTAAGGTGGTAAGAGGTGGCGAGGTTGTAGGACGACTTATCGCCCTGCTTTTTGCCAAAGTACTTGCTTTCCACATCCTTGATGGGATTTAGAAAGGCCACCACCGCCTTAAACTTTTCGCGTTGGATGAGCTGTTCCTCGGTTGGGGTGTAGTTACCGCGCTGCGGTAAACTGCGCATAATGTTACGGCCTCTCCAGCGTGCGCCAACAACGTTGCCCACTTTACCTGAAAAGCCTCCCAATATGCCTTTTTCAAATGTTGCCATAGGTTAAAAAATTTGGGTTAATAAGCGGCCAAAGTAGCATACAATGGCCAACCAAACAAGACCCTGACACAAACTGACCTGTTGTGAACGGTATTGACCTGTTCTGACACATGCTGACCTGTTCTGACACATGCTGACCTATTCTGACACATGCTGACCTGTTCTGACCGCTAATGACACAAAATTGCCATTTTTCGGGGGTTTTGTTCGAGTCTTGTTCGAGGATTGTTCGAGAAACGGTTTGGTCCATTTTTCAAAAATTTGAGTTTTTGGAAGGATTCCTGAACAGTGTTGGGAGAAGGGTAGGGGAATGGGTGGTTTATGATGTACGTCCCGATAGCTATCGGGATCGGGATACGATTAATGATTATTGATGGTTTGGAATTTGGAATTTGCTGTTTGGTATTTTGGTGCATTGGGTATTTGTGCACCACTGGTTTTAATTTTGTTAAAAACCGGCTCGACGTTTAGGAATTTTCTTTATTTTAGGGGCATATATATAGTGGGGATAAACACCATTGTGTTTAGCCGTATGTTGTAAGTAATTATGAAAGCCCATAATGAGCATTTAAAAAAGAATGGCTAATACCAACCGATATAAACAAAACCAAATCAATGGTTTATGAATTTTTGTATAGATGAAAAAACTAACTTTAATAGCTTTTATTTTATTCGGAATTTTAAGCTGTTCTTCTTCTAAAACAATTTTCAATAATGGAAATGCAGTTGGAATCAGACAAAAAACATCAAATCCGAATACACCATACATTTATAAAAATGGGTATAAAAATTTTGAAATTAAACCAATTCTTACAATTCGAAACAATGACTCAACCTATATAAATGAATTGAGATTTAATGCTGTTTTTTCAGCTATGTATACAAAAAAGCTAATGTATGATAAATACGGAAAATGGGATAAGGAAGTCTGGCCGAATGGAGCTACTCGGCCAATTCTGATTTGGGAAAAACGGAAATTGATTGAAACTCAAAATGAGTTATATTCTGTTGCAACAAATGGAACTGAAAGTATGAAAGAAATGTTTGCTTCAGTTAGTGTGTTTGACTCAAAAAATCGTGATTGTTTATCAGAAAATTATGAAGCTAAAGATTCACTAATTAACTTTTTTGCTTCTGAAATTAGAAATTTAAGTTCAAACAAAAAATTTTATGACGTTTATTCGAAAATGATAAGAGAACATAATGGAACAAAATAACTACTTACAACACCGATGCCCGTTCCTCCTTCGGCGGACAGGTGCACAACCCTTTAATTTGTAAAATTAAGACCTCCACAATTGCTTTTTAAGGCGGTTTCTTTTTTTAATTCATCTGATAACATGCCATTTTTGGAAGGATTCCCGAACAGTGTTGGGGAAGGGTAGGGGAATGGGTGACCGATGACCGAAGACGGAAGACGCCTGCATGCCGCAGGCAGGGGTGACCGATGAATGATTTACGATGCGGGTTGGGTGTTTATTGATTGGAATTTGTTGTTTGGCATTTGGTGCATTGGTTGTTTGTCCGCTACTGGTTTTAATTTTGTTAAAAACTGGCTCGACGTTTAGGAATTTTCTTTATTTTAGGGGATAGATATAATGGAGATAAACAC
>DASWKU010000457.1:0-4104 GCA_036396455.1 Flavobacteriaceae bacterium | reverse complement strand
TAATTATTCCCGTGAAGCAGCAGATAGTTCATTGGAAGCTTTTTTTGAAAAGTATAATGTTATGGCCATTTCCGATGTAGATACTAGGGCATTGGTAAGCTATATAAGAGATCATGGCGCAATGAATGCGGTGATTTCTACTGACGTTGATAACATTGAAGGCCTTAAGGAACAATTGGCCAAAGTTCCTGAAATGAAAGGTCTTGAATTGGCGTCTAAAGTGTCAACCAAAGAACCTTATTTTTTTGGTAATGAAAACGCTACTTATAAGATTGCAGCTTTGGACATTGGTATTAAAACCAATATCTTAAGAAATCTCGCAAAGCGCAACGCTTATATTAAAGTGTTTCCATATAATGTTACATTTGAGGACATGAGTTCTTGGAATCCCGACGGTTATTTTTTATCCAATGGACCTGGGGATCCAGAACCTTTGGTTGAAGCTCAAGCCCTTGCAAAGGAAATCATCAAACGTAATTTGCCCTTATTTGGAATTTGTTTGGGGCATCAAATCATCGCATTGGCCAATGGAATTTCAACCTATAAAATGCACCATGGGCATCGGGGAATCAACCATCCTGTAAAAAATCTTTTGACCGGAAAGGGTGAAATAACCTCCCAAAACCATGGATTTGCAATTAATAGGGAAGAAACCGAAAAACATCCGGATATTGAAATTACCCATGTGCATTTAAATGATTACACAGTTGCAGGAATACGTATGAGAGAAAAAAATTGTTTCTCGGTACAATATCACCCTGAAGCCAGCCCTGGACCACACGATTCGTCCTATCTATTTGATCAGTTTATAGAAAACATCAAGAACAACTAATACTAAAACCTCAAAAAAATGAACACTTTTTTGAGGTTTTTTAGTTTCGAAAACAATGTAGTTAAATTAAAATATAATAATATAAGACCCAATTCATTTTAGGGCAACAATTTTGTAATTTTGTGCAAAATTTCATTAACCAATTAAACCAATTAAACCAATTATAATGAGTATAATTATCAATATCCACGCAAGACAAATTTTAGACTCTAGAGGCAATCCAACGATTGAGGTGGATGTTACTACCGAAAGTGGAATTATGGGTAGGGCTGCTGTGCCATCTGGTGCGTCTACCGGTGAACATGAAGCTGTAGAGTTACGCGATGGCGGTAAGGATTATATGGGCAAAGGCGTTTTAAAAGCGGTCGATAATGTCAACTCAATTTTAGCCGAGGAACTTATTGGAACTTCAGTTTTTGACCAAAATTTGATTGATCAAACTATGATTGATCTGGATGGAACTCCCAACAAATCTAAATTGGGTGCCAATGCCATTTTAGGTGTGTCTTTGGCTGTGGCCAAAGCGGCAGCTAACGAACTTGGCATGCCATTGTACCGTTATATTGGTGGCGTTTCGGCCAATACACTTCCTGTGCCAATGATGAATATCGTTAATGGAGGTTCCCATAGTGATGCGCCTATTGCATTTCAAGAATTTATGATTATGCCGGTCGAGGCAAAAAACTTTACACACGCCATGCAAATGGGAACGGAGATTTTCCATAATTTAAAAAAAGTATTGCACGATAGAGGTTTAAACACTGCAGTAGGTGACGAAGGTGGGTTTGCGCCAACTTTTGACGGTACAGAGGATGCTTTGGATACGATTTCAAAAGCCGTTGAAAAAGCTGGATATAAGCTAGGTGAAAATGTGATGCTTGCACTGGATTGTGCTGCTGCGGAATTTTACGTGGACGGAAAATATGATTATACAAAGTTTGAAGGTGCTTCCGGCAAAGTAAGAACCAGTAAGGAACAAGCAGATTATTTGGCAGAATTGGCTTCAAAATATCCAATCATTTCCATTGAGGATGGTATGGATGAAAATGATTGGGAAGGCTGGAAATACTTAACGGAAAAGCTTGGCAATAAAATTCAGTTGGTTGGGGATGATTTATTTGTGACCAATGTTGATCGGTTAGCTCGTGGAATTAAAGAAAATTCAGCAAATTCCATATTAATTAAATTAAATCAAATTGGAACATTGACAGAAACCATCGCGGCAGTAAACATGGCCCATAATGCTGGATATACTTCTGTAATGTCCCACCGTTCTGGCGAAACCGAGGACACCACCATTGCAGATTTGGCTGTGGCTTTAAATACAGGTCAGATTAAAACGGGTTCAGCTTCTAGAACCGATAGAATAGCAAAATACAATCAACTCCTTCGTATTGAAGAAGAGTTGGGCAGTGTAGCCTATTATCCAAGAAGGAATGCTTTTAAGATCTAATTTATAATTCAATTTAAATTGTAAAAAAGGGCCAAAATCTTTAATGATTTTGGCCCTTTTTAATTAATGATAAATATCATATTTAATTTGCTGAAATTGATTTAACTTAAGAAGATTTTTTTAAACATAATTTAAAATCTAATATCATGAGCACATTAAAAGATAAATTATATGACAAGATTTTAGAACATCGCCCAAGAACTTCAGAATTATTAAAAAAATATGGTAAAAAAGTGATTGGGGAAGTGACTATTGAACAAGCAATAGGTGGTATGAGAGGAATTAAAAGTTTGGTAACGGATATTTCTTATTTGGATCCTTATGAAGGCATTAGATATCGTGGTTACACACTACCACAGGTATTGGAGAAATTACCTAAAGCTGAAGGTGCTGAAATGCCGTATGTTGAAGGACTTTATTATTTGTTGTTGACAGGAGAAATACCCTCGCGAAGCGAGGTTGAAGAGTTGATAGTCGATTTCAATAATAGACGAATCATACCGCGATATGTATGGGATGTCATTGATTCATTCCCAAGCGAAAGCCAACCTATGGCCATTTTATCGGCTGCGGTAATGAGCTTGGAGAGAGAATCCCATTTTAACATTAAATACAAACAAGGCATAAGTAAAATGGACTATTGGAATTCGACTTACGAAGATGTAACCAATTTACTGGCCAAAATGCCACTTATAGGGGCTTATATTTATAATAAGTTGTATCATCCTGAAAGAGGGCATCGCTATCCAGATCCTTCTTTGGATTTAGGGGCCAATTTTGCCTATATGATGGGAAAAGACAAGCCCTATGATGATGTTTCCCGTATGTATTTTATTGTTCATGCCGATCATGAAAGTGGTAATGTTAGTGCACATACCGGACATTTGGTCGCAAGTTCATTATCTGATATTTATTATGCAACTTCTGCAATGATCAATGGATTGGCAGGTCCATTACATGGATTGGCAAATCAAGAAGTGCTCAGATGGTTACAAGGCTTGATGGATCAAACCCATGGTAAATTACCTTCAGAAGAAGAGATGAAAGCCTATGTTTGGGAAACATTGAATAACGGTCAAGTCATTCCTGGATATGGTCATGCCGTGTTGCGTAAAACAGATCCACGGTATATGGTCCAAAGAGAATTTTGCTTAAAACATTTGCCAAATGATAATTTGTTCAAATATGTAGATGCCCTTTTTAAAGTTGTTCCAGATATTTTAAAAGAGCATGGTAAAGCAAAAAACCCATGGCCCAATGTAGATGCACAATCAGGCGTTGTTCAATGGCATTACGGTGTAACCCAGTACGATTTCTATACCGTATTGTTTGCAATAGGCAGATCATTTGGAGTGCTTTCAAATATCATTTGGGATAGGGCTTTGGGCTATCCTTTGGAAAGGCCAAAATCCGTAACAACAGAGATGCTTGAAAAAATGGTTGAAACTAAAAAAGAATTGGCTCATTCATCAAATTAAGAAAGACAAAAATTCTGATATAATTCAATTATTTTAAAAGGTATACGAAAGTCCATTCGTCAATTCGTATTGGGTTTTTGGTTTGCCCTCTACTGGAAACGCATCAAAGCTATAATTGAAGTTGGCAGTAAAGGATAATTTTTTAGCAATCCTGAACACCAATGAGGTGCCACTTGATAGCCTATAATCTTTAAATGATTTTAATGGGGTATCTAATCATCTCCCGTAAAGTTTTATCTTTATGGAATGAAATATCCGGCAGACCAAATGGAATTTGAAGAAATGTTTAAATCGGAGCAAGCCTGCATTGATTACTTGGTGTCATTGAGATGGCCAAATGG
>DASWKU010000456.1:0-7886 GCA_036396455.1 Flavobacteriaceae bacterium | reverse complement strand
AAAACGGCCACTTTTTAATTTTGGGCAATCCCCCTACCAAACATTCAAAATCTGTTAGTTTTAGTCTTTCGTTATAATATCCCAAAATGATATTATCCATTCCTGGCGCAACCCCACAATCCACGATTGCAGTTACTTTTTTTTCTTTAGCCAATCCATCCAATTCCAAAGCGTTTTCTGGAAAAAAAGAAATATCCACAACATTTTTCCCGGAATCAATGATTGTTTTTAACGTTTCAAACCCTAAAAATCCTGGAACCGCACAAACGGCCAAATCAAAATCCTGCAAAGTGTTTTTAAGGACGCTTTTATTGGTAACATCCACTTGAATTATTGAGATGTTGCTTTGCTTATTCTTAACGGCTTCCAGTGTTTTTATATTGAAATCGGCCAAAGTGATGTGGTTTGTTTTTGCCAGATCAATTGCAATGGCACTGCCGACCATTCCTGCTCCCAAAACTATAATATTGTTCATGAAATTATTTTAAAATAAGCATTGTTAAATGTATTAATTATAAGACAAAAGAATGAATGGTTTTAAAATAAAAAAGCCCTAAGATTATTTAGGGCCTTCAAATGTGGTCATTATTCTTCAGTTGGTTTTTCAATCACAAACGTTTCCATAAACTTAGTGGTATAGTTGCCCGCCAAATAGTCCGGGTTATCCATCAATTGCCTATGAAATGGGATGGTGGTCTTTACGCCCTCAATCACAAACTCATCAAGTGCGCGTTTCATTTTGTTGATGGCCTCTTCCCGTGTTTGAGCTGTAGTAATTAGTTTTGCAATCATGGAGTCATAATTTGGCGGAATGGCATATCCGGCATAGACATGGGTATCCAATCGTACACCGTGACCACCAGGAGCATGTAATGTTGTTATTCTTCCTGGTGAAGGGCGAAAGTCATTAAACGGATCTTCGGCATTGATCCTACATTCAATGGAATGTAATTTAGGCAAATAGTTTTTACCCGAAATAGGCACTCCAGCAGCAACCAAAATTTGTTCACGTATCAAATCAAAGTCGATAACTTGTTCAGTAATGGGATGCTCCACTTGAATACGGGTATTCATTTCCATGAAGTAAAAATTTCGATGTTTATCCACCAAGAATTCAATGGTCCCTGCGCCTTCATATTTTATATACTCCGCTGCTTTTACGGCTGCCGTGCCCATTTTATTGCGAAGTTCATCGGTCATAAACGGTGAAGGGGTTTCTTCAGTCAATTTTTGATGGCGACGTTGTATGGAACAATCTCGTTCTGAAAGATGGCATGCCTTACCCGTTGAATCCCCTACAATTTGTATTTCAATATGGCGTGGTTCTTCAATAAGTTTCTCCATATACATATCATTGTTGCCAAATGCAGCTTTTGACTCTTGTCTAGCTGACTCCCAAGCATCCTTAAGCTTTTCAGGTTTCCAAACGGCGCGCATTCCTTTTCCACCACCGCCTGCTGTTGCTTTAAGCATAATGGGATATCCTGTTTCCTTGGCAATTTTCTCACATTCTTCAAAATTGGCAATAATACCATCGCTTCCAGGAACACAAGGTACACCCGCCGCTTTCATTGTGGCTTTAGCTGTAGCCTTGTCTCCCATTTTTGAAATCATGTCTGCTGATGCCCCAATGAATTTAATCCCGTGCTCTTCACAAATTTTCGAAAATTTTGCATTCTCTGACAAGAATCCATACCCCGGATGAATGGCATCGGCATTGGTAATTTCGGCAGCCGAAATAATACTTGACATTTTTAAGTAGGATTCGCTACTTTGCGGAGGCCCAATACAAACGGCCTCGTCGGCAAATTTTACGTGCAGGCTATCTGCATCAACAGTAGAATAAACCGCAACCGTTTTAATGCCCATTTCTTTACAGGTCCTGATAACGCGAAGCGCTATTTCTCCTCTATTGGCAACTAATATTTTTTTAAACATAACTTCTAAAATTAGAAATTTCAAATTCCAATCCCGATAGCTATCGGGACCAAATTCCAACTATTGGATTTTGGGATTTGTCTATTGGTCCCGAAACTTCGGGATCAATTGGTTATGATGGATCCACTAAAAATAATGGTTGATCAAATTCCACGGGGGAGGAATCGTCAACCAATATCTTAACAATCTTGCCTGAAACTTCAGATTCAATTTCGTTAAACAGTTTCATCGCTTCAATTACACATAAGACATCCCCCTCTTTTATAGTGCTTCCTACTTCGACAAAAACGGGTTTATCTGGAGAAGGTTTGCGATAAAATGTGCCAATAATTGGTGATTTTATGGTAATATATTTTGAATTATCGTCTTTTGGTGGTGTAGAAGTCGCAAAAGGTGTTTCAGCGACTGGATTAACTGGTGTTTGAGTCGCAACTGGAGAATTTGCAGGAATTTGCTGAACATAGGTTATCCCTTCCCCTCGATTATCACCACCAGTTTTAATGGTAATCTTAATGTCATCCATTTCTAATTTAACCTCACTTGCACCAGATTTAGCTACAAATTTGATTAGGTTTTGAATTTCCTTAATATCCATAATACTTAAATTAGTTAATTTATTAGTTAGTTTAATTTATTAGTTAGGAATTATATGCCCATGTTAAATAAATTGACCCCCAGGCAAATCCTCCTCCAAAAGCGGCAAACACCAATTTATCTCCCTTTTTAAGTTGCCCTTCATAATCATGCAAAAGCAAAGGTAAGGTGGCAGATGTTGTATTACCATACTTATGGATATTTATCATTACTTTTTCTTCTTCAATCTGAATTCTATTGGCAGTAGCTTCAACAATTCGTTTGTTGGCCTGGTGTGCGACCAACCACGCAATATCTTTTTTGGTCAGATTATTTCTTTCCAGAATCTTTTCGGTAACATCAGCCATATTAAAAACTGCATTTTTAAAGACCGTTTTTCCTTCCTGGAATACATAATGCTTCCCTTCTTGAATTGCTTCGACAGTTGACGGGTATGAAGATCCCCCATAAGTGGCTTGCAAAAACTCCCTTCCGTTTCCATCGCTTCTTAAATACTCATCTTGTAGGCCTAAGCCTTCGTAATTGGGCTCAAATAAAGCTGCTCCGGCACCATCGCCAAAAATGATACAAGTCGCTCTGTCTTTATAATTAATCATCGAAGAATTTTTATCCGCCCCAATAAGCAATACTTTTTTGTATTTACCAGACTCAATGTATCTGGCTGCCACCGACATGCCATATAAAAAACTGGAACAGGCTGCTTCCAAATCAAAAGAAAAGGCATTAATGGCGCCTATATTAGAGGCTGTAAAAGCTGCGGTTGATGCAGCTTTCATGTCTGGTGTTGCCGTTGCAACAATTACCAATTCTATCTCTTTGGGGTCCAATCCTGTTTTATTGATGAGGTCCTCTGCTGCTTTAATAGCTAAAAAAGAGGTGCCTTTTCCTTCTTCCTTTAAAATTCTACGTTCCTTAATGCCTGTTCTGGTTGTGATCCACTCATCGTTGGTTTCAACCATGGTTTCTAAAATCTGATTTGTCAATACGAACTCGGGCACATAAGCCCCTATTGCAGTAATTGCAGCAGTGATTTTACTCATTTTGTGTTTTTGGTTTTGCCAAAAAAAGACGAAAAAACGTCAAAATACAGCAAATTTTAATGAATTTACTAAATTTTGGTTAGATTTTGCGCAAATTAAGTTGTTTTTAAGACTTTGAGAAATTAATCATAAAAAAAACGCCCATAAATGAGCGTTTTAATATATGCATGCATAATATTTATGCTAAATTCTCTACTTTTTCTGAATTGTCTATTAATACTTGGCCTCTATAATACAATTTACCTTCGTGCCAATGTGCTCTATGGTAAAGATGAGCTTCGCCGGTAGTTGGGCATGTTGCTATTTGAGGAACAGAAGCTTTGTAGTGGGTCCTTCTTTTGTCTCTTCTGGTTTTAGATGTTTTTCTTTTTGGATGTGCCATTATATATGATTATTTATCCGTTAATAGTTTTTTTAATGTATTCCAACGAGGATCAATTTCCTCAGATGCTTTTTCTTTGTTTTCTAAGTCTTTAGGGCTTAACTCTTCTAATTTTTTAAGTATATCCGATTGCAATGTTCCGTCCTTAACCCCTGGATGTATTCGTTTCACGGGAACAGATAATATAATCAATTCATATATATATTGTGCTACGTTAATTTCATACTCCTCATGTGGAATAATAAGTATGTCATCATATTCGTCATTATATTCATCCCCAAACTTTACTATCAAATCAAAAGTTCCCTTTATTTTTTGATTGTATGGCTCATTGGAAATATCACAATTAACATTAACTGTACCTGATGCCTTGAAATGCAACTCCAACAGTGTCGTTTTTTTTTCAAAAACAATAGCTGTTGCAACATTTACATCATTAAAATCATCATACCCAAAATGTTCAAGGAACGCTTTATTAATTTGATAATCAAAATGGTGCTTGCCTAATTTTAAACCTACAAACGGTATAATATACTCTTTTAGCGGCTTCATACTCGCATTCATTTTGAGCCTGCAAATATATGAATTTTATATATATACAGTGGTTTTATTAACAAAAATGTTTATGTTTTTTTTGAGAGTTTTTTGAGAGGGTTTTTTGAGATTTCATCAAACTCCTTCCTGTTTTTATAAATTTTTAACGCCATAAAAACAGCCTCTTTAAAGGAACTTTCGTCTGCTTGTCCTTTACCGGCAATCTCATAAGCAGTACCGTGATCGGGAGATGTTCTAACCTTATTGAGACCTGCCGTATAATTAACGCCTTGACCAAATGTGATTGTTTTAAAGGGTATTAAGCCTTGGTCATGGTAAGAAGCCACAACAGCGTCAAAATTTTTATAGTTATTAGATCCAAAAAAACTGTCGGCAGAATATGGCCCATAAACCAATTTGCCAGATTCTCTAATTTTAGCCAAGGTTGGCCGCAAGACTTCGTCATCCTCTTTACCTATAACTCCATTGTCTCCAGCGTGTGGATTGATCCCTAAAACTGCGATTTTTGGTTTATTGACTTTGAAGTCTACAATCAAAGAATTATAGATGGTTTCAATTTTTCCAATAATAAGTTGTTCGGTTATCTGCTGTGGAGCTTCTTTTACAGGGACATGATCGGTCAGCAAACCCACTTTTAGCCCCTCCGTAACCATAAACATTAAACTGTTGCCACCTAGAGCTTTTGCCAAATAATCTGTGTGCCCTGGAAAACTAAATGAGTCCGATTGGATATTGTGCTTATTGATAGGTGCCGTAACCAAAACATCAATCTCGCCTTGTTTTAGTTTTTGTGTTGCTTTTTCCAATGATTTTACGGCAAATTTTCCTATAGAAACATCCGCTTTCCCAAATTCAATTGAAACGTTTTCCTTCCAGACATTGAATACATTTATTTTGCCATCAATAACCTGGTCTCCGTCATTTATGCCATGAAAATTGATTTCACTGTTGAAATGCTTTTTGAAAAACGACATGGTCTTAATGGATGCAAAAACTACAGGGTTGCAAAATTCAAGCATACGTGGGTCTTCAAAAGTCCTTAAAATAATTTCTGGTCCTATGCCATTTAAGTCACCAATAGAAATTCCGACTTTAATTTTTTCCTCTTTTTTCATTAATATGCTGTCTTTTGTGTGTAATTTTATCATTGCAAATTTAACCATTTATTCGGCATTATGTTTACTGGTATTATTGAAGATTTAGGAACAGTCACTGATTTAAAGCGTGAGCAGGACAATTTGATCATAGCCATTAAGAGCAAAATTGGTCCCGAATTAAAAATTGACCAAAGTGTGGCCCATAATGGTGTCTGTCTTACGGTTACTAATATTAAAGGCTTAGAATATACTATTACAGCAATTAAAGAAACTTTAAGCAAAACTAATCTGAACACTTTGAAAACAGGGGATGAAATAAATCTTGAAAGGGCTATGAAATTAGGGGATCGACTAGATGGTCACATTGTCCAAGGACATGTGGATCAAGTGGGGATTTGCAAATCCATTATAAAAGAAAATGGAAGCTGGGTCTTTAATTTTGAATATGACGGCACTACAAAAAACATGACCATTGAAAAAGGATCGATTACCATCAACGGGGTAAGCTTAACCGTTGTGGATTCTGGGATCAATGCCTTTAGCGTTGCCATTATTCCTTATACTTATGAGCACACCAATTTCAAATCGATAAAGGCAGGGGATAGTGTTAACCTGGAATTTGATGTGTTGGGAAAATACATTCAAAAACTTTATGAATCAAGAATGTAATTGTTTTATCTTGTTCTTGATTCCATAAATCAACCCCACTATAACTAAAATAGGAAGAGCGCCGTCTATGGGCACCCCAACAGGAGGCGGGGGGCCATCGTTAGGAGCGGAAGGCGGTGGTGGCATACCGTTACTTGGGGTCTGCGCCATGCATACAAAACTTATTAATACAAATAAGATTGAGGCAAAAATTTTCTTGTTTTGTATTCCCATTTAACCCTTTATAGCATAAAGAAGCAATAAAATCTATGTTTTCTAGCAGATAAATTTAAAAATTAGGCTGTCAACAAAAATTTTATTTGATCCCTTCTGAACATTAATTCCAATCTCTAGAACTCAATTTATAAAACAATATTGTCTTATATTATCCTGATGACTAATTCGTAAAAGTATAAAAAAAAGCGAGCCTTCAAAACAAAAAAGCAAAAAAACATCCATTAAAAGCAAAAAACATCGATGAAATGCAATTTTTCAGCAGGTACATGTTTCATTTAACATCTTTCCAAAGATACAATGATTTAATTATAAAAAACCCAACAGGCTTTAAATTATAATCCAAGCACGTATACACTAAATTAGAGTCAGGTTTTAAAAAGTAGCCATTAAATATCTTGAAAAACAATAAGTCGCTTAAGTTTATACGTAAAAAACGCCCCTGAAATTAAAAAACCTCGCAAACTAAACATTTACAAGGCTTTACAATTTCTAAACGCAGTCCCGGGCTCGAACCAAGAACCACCTGACTATGAGTAATTTTGATAAACATGGGGCTTTAAACAGGTTAAGATTACCAACAAAGGCGTTAAGAAACATGTGTTAAAACATTAAAATTTATTGTTTTTTATTAGATGGTTTTTAAAATCGTTTACCCTTTCACAACAAAGTTGTTCCATGACCTGTTGCAACTGTACCTTTAAAATAGAAATTGTATGATTCCCTCCTTTTTTACCCAAAGCCGAAACACCATACATAAACGAACGTCCCAAAAAGGCAAATTCTGCACCACTGGCCAAGGTTCTGGCTATATCAGGCCCTGAACGTAAACCACTATCCATCATAACTTTAATATCCTTTCCATATTTAGCGGCTATTCTGGTCAAAGGTTTTATGGTAGATTCACCAGCATCCAATTGCCTGCCTCCATGATTTGAAACAATAATACCATCCAATCCTAATTGAATTGCCTTTTCTGCATCAGTTTCATTGGCAACACCCTTCAGCACCAGTTTCCCTTTCCACATATCGCGTATAGGTTTTATTTTTTCTTCGTTCAGTCTCCCTGAAAAGGTTTGGTCCATAAATTTGCCCAGTTGTTTCAAATCCAAATTTTTGGACATATAAGGTTTTAAGGTTTCAAAATTGGGTTGCCCGTTCATTAGCGTATTTAATGCCCACTTTGGCTTACCCAATATTTGCAATACGTTCTTAATTGACATTTTTGGCGGCATGGCCAACCCATTTCTTATATCTCTTGGGCGAAAACCAAAGGTTGGAACATCGCAAAGAATGACCAAAACTGGTAATTGTGCGGCTTCTGTTCTTTTTATTAGGTCGTCCCTTAATCTATTTTCAGTAGGGTGATATAATTGAAACCATGCTCTTCCCTCAGTA
>DASWKU010000455.1:0-9966 GCA_036396455.1 Flavobacteriaceae bacterium | reverse complement strand
CCGTATAAAAGGCAGTTTGGGCTGGATATTTTTATCGAGGGATACCAATAGCCCTTACGATGACCACCGCCCACTGGCTAACCCCAACACCCCCGAGACCAGGGAGTATATGGCCATTGGCCTTAAAAATGATGATGAGATTGGGCAACAGAGTGATATTGTGCCCGTGGTTTTTGGTGGGTGACAGTTCTATCTTGTCTTTAGGTTCAACGGAGTTAATCCCCGCTCTGCAGAGCCAGATAGGTATTTTTTGTTTATTGCACTATACAATTATTACTGTTTTTTGTTTATCTCAATAAACAAAAATTACAAAATAGGGATGCAGGGCTATTCCAAAACTTCTGGAGAGGGTGTTCCATTTCAGAACTTCCGTTGAATTACAGGAGAGGGGCATAGTCTATAAAAGTCAGGGTTTTGGATAAGTTTGGTAGGGGTAGTTATAATGGTTTTATGTAACCATATCCATAAATTTACCCAGAAATACCCGTTCTGCGTTTGAGGTCGTACTCAACTAGCTTTTAAAAACCACTAGTGTTTAAAATTTAAAAATATAACCATTGAATGTTTATGATTTGATGGCATATAATGGATTAAGGATATTTTTTGGCATCGTGCAACATGGCTGTTATAAGGCGTAAAAAAACTTTCGGGTACAATAGTACCAAACAGGGTTTCAGTTGTATTATAGATAATAGACCCTAACAAAAAATCAAGGTTTGTCGCCATACAATTTTTAGCGTTGTTGAAAAATAAATTACGTATTAAATAAGGGTATATGGCATGTCAAGCGTATTAATAGTATATCATTAATTTGATGGTTGGTTGTCAAAAAAGGGGATGGGGTTACGGTTTTTTTTTGCATTGGAAAAAAATTAGGTTAGTCTTTAAAATGATCCAGAACCATTCCCTTTTTGACTTTAATGGGCTTTGTAAACAAAAAGATTAAATATAATAATTGAGCATAACATTAATGTAAGTATTGATAGCAACTAAAAGGGGGATTGGCAGTCATTTTTTTTCATATTTGAGTTAGAATAATTAAGAGTTATTTTTTTAAGTTAAAACTTCCTTTCCCTTTTTTTAATATTGGTGCAGTACATGTAAACTAACTAACTAACTAACTAATTAAACTAACTAGAGATGCAATGTCAGAGAAAAAGGGAACGCTACGCAAATTTTAGCATTAGAGATGCGAAAGGCATAAGTGAAATTTGTGATAGGTAAATTGTAATCCGTTCCCTTTTTGACCATAATAATTTGCCAGAAATAAATGGAAGCAAAAAAATAACACACTAAGTTTTGTTCTACGTTATTTTTTATTTTGAATTAGTCACTCACATCTCCTAAATTATTTTGGCGTAAACGCACGGGATCGGCCTGAACAAAAAAGGTTATCCCGTGCTTATTTTAAAATATAGGAACACATAAGATGAAAAATGACCAAGTCATACTATCCGTTTATACAATGAACAGCTTAGAAACTTCCCCAAACCTAGCATACCCCTTAACTGATAGCCAGCCATGACTGGCATAAAAACCTGGTTAACAATTAATAGTAACATATCTACTTTCAAAATTCCAACCAATGAGGAACGTGTTAAAGTCAATTAAAAAAATGTTCACAAAACCAAAAGAAGTTCCAAATCCCATCAAGTGGCGGTTTAATGTCAAAAAAGTCACCGAGCATTTATACCATGTGCACCTAACTGCCTTTATAGAGCCATCATGGAGATTGTATTCCCAACAGTCACATCCCGAAGGGCCAATGCCAACAACTATACTATTTGACCAAAATGACGCCTTACATTTTATCGACACGCCCCAAGAGGTAGGCACATTAAAAGAGGAAAGCAACAACCAAGTGGTAACAAAATACTATACCTATGCGGTCGATTTTGTTCAGGAGGTGATCATCATGGCCGAAGGGCAAACCATAAGTGGCAAAGTAATTTATAGACCCCATTCACAATATAAATGCATTGAAGTTTGCGAAACGGAGTTCGATGTACTGTTGGCATAAACTTTGTAACATGAAACCGCAAACTAAATTTTAAGAGTACTTTAAATAAACCAATTCCCTAATTAAAACTGCCCGTGAGAGCGAACATTACCTTTAATTTTAAAATCAAATTACATGAGAAAAAGGCTTTTAAGTTTAGGTTTGCTCCTATCGGGACTTTCGGGATATTCACAATCTGATCCATTGTCTACAAAGGAACTAGAAATCGCAGATCAATATGCTAGACCACAATGGATTCAAAAAAACAAATTTGGCGTTAATTTGGGTGAAGTGGCCTTTGTAAATTGGAATGCCGGAGGGACCAATACGGTCACGGCCATGATCAATGCGGAGTCATCGGTAAATTACAAAGATCCTTATGCCTTCTGGAACAACAATGTTTCGGTAAAATATGGTTTGAACAAACAGGATGGAAAGGGGCTCCAAAAAACAAACGACGTTTTTGAGATCAACTCCAATATGGGGTATAAGAACGACAGCCTTTCCAATTGGTTCTATTCGGCAAAGCTCAATTTTAAAACGCAGCTTATGAATGGTTATAGTTATCCCAATAGGGCAAATCCCATATCCCGATCAATGGCTCCCGGCTACCTATTTTTGGGAGGTGGATTTGAATATGGAAAGCATATTGAGGAGCTATCTGTTTACTTTTCGCCCATGACCTTAAAAACAACCTTTGTTTTGGATGACAGACTCGCAAATGCTGGATTTTTCGGGGTGACACCTGCTATATATGATGTTAATGGAATCCTTATCAGAAATGGTGAAAGGGTACAAAAAGAAGCCGGGGTATTAATGACCAATGCCTTCGAGAGGCAAATGTTCGAGAACATTAAGGTTAAACATCAAATGAGCCTATATACAGATTACATTAACAGTTTTGGCAATATCGATGTGGATTGGCAAATTGATATTGATTTTAGGGTCAATGACTTCGTTAAAGCCTCATTGGGCTCTCACATAAGGTATGACAACGATGTAAAAAATTTAGAGTCGACCGACGTGGAAGGGGAGTTTGATGAAGCCGGAGCCAAAGCCCAATGGAAACAGATGCTGGGAATTGGGTTTGAGGTGGTGTTTTAAACTGTTGAATGGATAATTTTTTATGGGCGTTCAATAAATAGAATAAAGATTTTGTCAAGTAGTATCTAACGCAGCCTGGATTGTGTTACATAAAACAATTTGGTTTAGCCGAATGAGCTTCAACGTTGAGTATATGGCAAGTAGGGCAGTAGAAAGCGATAAACTTTCAAGTTTGCACCAAACTGAAAATCCGAGAGGATTTTCAGAAGTAGACGAGAACAAGCAATTACTTATAGCCATCTTTGTTAGCCATTGTTATTTTCACTCTTGTTAAATTCAATACTCGATTTTAAAATGCTCAAAATATCACTTTCAATATTATGTTTTTCAAATTCTTTAATCAAAATGTTGTTGGCATACTCAAGTTGAGAAAAATAATAATTTTTCAATAATGCCGACAATCTACGCTGTTCGTTTTCCCTAAATTCAGAACTTTCTATATGATAAGATATTAAATCGTACTCAGCCATAATAAATTTCCAGTCAGCGTAAATAGTTTTTTGCAAGTGATTTTTAAAATCTTTCTCGTCCCAATAAGATTTTATTGAGTTCACAAATGAGTTTAAAGCTCCTTGACCTCGGAAACTTTCATTTTCTAAATTCTGATAGTCGTTTTTTAGAGATTGAAATATTTCTAATGTGACCTGAAAATTTCTATCTTTTTTTTGGTTTTCCATTTCTTGAGATAGCAACTTAAATTGAATTTTATTGGCATTAATCTGTGCCTTAAACGAGAGGAATATTAAAATTGCTCCAATGATATTGATAATCGGGGCAGTTATACCGCCAATAGTATCCCCGATTTGTCCTGTTTCGCTAAAATCGAAACTATTCCAATATGCTGGACGAGTAAAAATGTATAAACTGCCAAAAAGTAATAGGATAATTCCTATAATTAAGATAACTGTTTTAAAAGTAAAAATGGGTTTATTTAATTCTGTCATTTTTTTCTAATAATTGCTAACGGTTGGTGTACCACCGAACGCCGCCCTGCAATATGTATCGTGTTAGCGGGTGCTGTTTTATCTTTTGCCAAAGTTGAAATTATCAGCAATATGTTTAATGAACAAAAATCCAGTCCAAGCTAACTCATAAAATGTATTTATATCTGTTCTGATTCTTTCTCCAATTTCAAAAGATTTAGATTTTTTTATATTAGACAGTTTAAGTAAATCACCTTTATCTAAAGAAACTCCAGTTTTATAAATAATGAACTCATCACCATTGCGCTCATAACTTAATTGATTTCCAATCCACTTCATTTTTAAATTTGGTATTTCACCATCATTTGAATTAGTGTCAATTTCTGTGACAATTCCGGATCTATGTTCATGACATTTCCTTACATCATTTATTGACTTTATTTCTTCAACATAAATTAATGGTTTGTTTACAAGCTTTGAAGTTAAATCAATTAAAGCTGGTAAGTCTTTTTTTAAGTATTTCTTATTTAGGCGCTTTTCAAATTCTATATATTCACCATATTTAATATTTGTCTTATTTAAAGATGTAATTTCAGCAAGATAATTAGCAAGTCCTAAACTGATATTTATTGCTTTTATAATATCATTCATTCCATGATTGAACAACCACATATCTAAATAATTTTTTTTATCACCAACGTAGTCTATATCTCCTAATTTAATATTACTTATTATGGGTGGTTTAGGAATTTCATCAAATGGAATATCATTAAGATTAGAAGTTATAAAAGCAAACATATTGCAAGTGTTTTGAACTATCTTAATGTATTCAATTATTATAGAATCAGCTTCTAATATAATTTTTGCTTTTATAGGAGTTTTATTTTGTGACATCTATTATTACAAATTGCACACAACGCCCGCGCTATGCGCAGTGCGGTTTTGGATTTTAAAAATAGTGAATTTATTCACTAATTTTTACAAATACAGAGTAAACCGCATCAAATTGCGTATAGGGATTGTTCTGGCACGTTTACACTCGATGTGCGGCTAAGGCCGTATGTTAACTGATTGGCCCAAGAGCAATTTGGCATAGCGCGGGCGTTCGAGCATATTCGGCTAAAGCCGACCAATGTTGCTACACAGCTACGCTGTTCCCGCCCCATTGGAAATGTGCTCGAACAATTGGATATAGACAATTGACTATATCCATACCATAGCACTAATGTAGTAAATCTTTCATTTTCATAATTATTTTATTGTCCGAATTAATGGCATAAATGATTTAAACGAATATTATTCGAATAATATGTAGTTCATTTGAGAATATAAAGAATGAATTATTATAAGAAAATTTTGACATTACAAGAGCTAAAACCAGAGCGAAATAAAAGAAATTTGGAGGCATAAGTTATTGTGTAAACACAAAATCATTTACCCCTTTCTCAGAACATGCCGAAGAAAAAAACCGTTTACAGCAAATCTCAGACCATTTTACATATTTAGGAGTCCGGACAGCCAACAAGTAATGGAACTAAAAATCTACGTTTTGGACACCAATAATGTTGTGGCATTTCTTAAAATGGGCCTGGCAGAATTTGATAAAAACCAAACGGATATATAAAAAAACAAAACCGTAAGTAGTACCAAAAGGGGTTTCAAGTGTACTATAAATAAGGTTAAGATATAAAAATAAGGCCTTTGAATTCTGTTAAGAAAGCAAAGAAAGATAAGGGTTTGAGCAATGTTAAACGTATTAAAGACATATAGCAAGTGAAACTTGTTGAGGGGTCGAAGGTCAGGACAATGCGTTGTGAACCACATTTAATATTCATTTGACACACTTTTTCTGTCTGTTGCTTTCTTTACAAAAACAACAGGGAGAATCAAAAAAATAAGCTTACGGATTTTCTTGCCAACAAACGCATATAATAAGAAAATCAATACGTTAGGGGCAAGTTCTACATTAGGGAAATTGGGAAAGAACAGCGTTTAGCCTATCGATACATCCAATTTCCATAGTGTTAACCTAATACTAAACCATGACCATTTTTGGACATTTTAGAGGCATGACCGTACCCATATCGATGTTGATTAAAAAAGTCTGTTTAGTGTATCTGCTGTTTTTTATACCGCATATGTTTGGCCAAGGCAATACGCAAGTAACCCTTGGTGATACATTGGCCACGAAATCTTACGAAGATCTTAATACCTTATCTGCCCAAGCCTACGCAGATTCCAATAACGAACAGCTCAAGGTATATCGTGAGTATCACCTTAAAAAGGCAAAACGGGAGAACAATACTTTAGAGATGGCCAGGGCCTATTACAATTTTATTGGTTGGGAAGATTTTGAAAACGATATAACCTATTGTGACTCCATTATTGACATTACCCAAAACAGTACACATAGAGCGTATCCAACCAATGGTTATTTGATAAAGGCAAACCTGTATTATAACAACTCCGAATTTAGTAAAGCATTGGATAATTATATTATCGCCAGTGAATTTGCGGAACAAAAAGGATACAGGCCATTACAGATTGAAGCCATGCAGGGTATAGCCGCCATTAAAAACGTATGGGGCCTGCATGATGAAGCTCTGGAGATTTATAGAGCAAACTACAACAATCTTATAAATATACCCGATTACCAATCGACCTATTATGAGGATTATATAGTGCTGGCCAACAATTTATCCCTATCCTATATCCGGAACCACATACCCGATTCCGCATTGATGGTTAGCGAACAGGCCATGAAGGTGACCGCTTTGTCCAAAGATACCCTTAATTATATAGATTTGGTCAAGGTACAGGCCACAGCCAATTACTATTTAAAAAATTACCCCAGAGCAATGGATTCCCTAATGCGGTTTTTACCGGAATTCACGGATCTGACCCTATCCGATAGTTATTATATGATTGGCAAAATGTATCAGTACTATGGTAATGACCAACTGGTCATCACCTATTTTAAAAAAATAGATTCCTTGCACAGGATCATCAATGACCCATATCCAGAACTGCAAGAAGTTTATCATACCCTGTTTAAGCATGCCAGCTCCCTGAATGATATGGAACAGCAAGGTTATTACATTGATAAATTGATTGAGGTCGATAGCATCTTGGATCACAAGTATGCCAAAATAGGCCATAAAATGCGTACTGGATACGACATCCCCAAGCTTAAAAAGGAAAAGCAACAGCTCAATCAAAAACTAAACAATAAGCAAACTACCATTGCCATCACCTTGATAACCATAGGATTGTTGACACTGATCATGGTATATTATTATAAACGCCAACGCATCTATAAAAAACGCTTGCACAACCTTTTGGAACAAGAGACTACGGTTACAACTAGAACAAAAACAGATAGGAAACAAAAGACCGATACTTTGGATTTATCCCCAACAATTATAGAAGACGTTTTAAAGAAGATAGAACAGTTCGAGGCATCCAAAAGCTATGTATCCAAGGACATAACCTTACATACCTTGGCCAAGGAGTTCAACACCAATTCCACCTATTTGTCAAATATCGTCAACCATGAAAAGCAGAGTAATTTTTCTACCTATTTAAAAGACTTAAGGATTACCAATGCCATTAATACCATCAAAAGCAACAAGGAATACTTGAAATTTTCGATCAGTGGATTGGCAGATGAATTTGGATTTAACACAGCAGAATCATTTTCCAAGGCCTTTTGGGAAAAGACGGGCATTAAGCCTTCTTATTTTTTGGATGAGATGCGAAGGAATATAAGGGGTCGTGATTTATAAATCGCGTGTTATAATATTACCAATGGGGATATCGCTTTTATACATTTACAAACAGTATTAATTTAAAAATCAAGACATGATGAAAACAACAAAAGCCAAAATGGAATCATTCGAGAGCAAAAAAATTGCCATGGCAACAACCATCATTGGGGGCGGGCCTATTGAACGTGATAAGGTTAAGATCCCACCAAACCAGGGAGATAAACATTAGATGGTTTCATAATAGGTATCCAAAGCATCCTTTGGTCAAAGGATGCTTTGAAATGAATGAAATTTTATAACATATGGATTCAAAATATAGTTTAGGGCTTTTGATCTTTGGGATTGTGTTCAACTGTCAGGTTGCATCTAATCAACACGCTTATAAAAACTACCCAAAATTCGATAAATGGCCTGTAAAGGATGATTATTTTGGAACCTCCATTACCGATGATTATCGAAATATGGAAAATCTAAAGGATACTACCGTCATCAATTGGTTTAAGGCACAATCAGAACATACCAATGGATATTTGGATAATCTGCCCCTAAAGGCACATTTGGCAGAACAGATGAATGACCAGATGCTTCAAGGCAGCAAAGACCTATCCTATGTGAGGTATGCGGATAATGGGTTTGTGTTTTATCTAAAATCAAATACGGCAAGTACGTCCAAAGCCCTATATTTTAAAAAAGACCCTGAAGGACCGGAACATCAAATATTAGACCCTGCGACATTTAAGGCACATTTGAAACATGAATATACTATCAGTTATATGCAACCATCATGGAATGGAAAATACATCTTGGTGGCCTTGAGCTATGACGGAATAACGGGAGTGGACCTGGTCATCGTAGATGTACTGAACCAAAGAATTTTGCCAGAAATCATTACCCATGCTGACCCAGACTATTTTTTGGGAGTATCCTGGTTACCGGATTCCAGTGGGTTTTTGTATTTGTACATTCCGGTATTGGATGCCGATAGTGAACACTATATGAAAAATTCCAGTACGGTGCTGTATCAATTGGGGGAAGACCCCAAAAAACGACATATCGTGTTTTCCGCTTCCGACGGCGCCAATCTCACTGAAGATGACCTGCCCATTGCCAAAATCCTTTCACCCAATGATCGGTATATGATAGGCTATCGGGCCACTTCCGAAAATTATTGGGAGGCCCACTACGCCAAGATAGGTGATCTGAAAACAGGAAAAGTGAATTGGAAACCCTTTTATGCAAAGGATGAAAAAATCTATGCCGACTATGGCTATTTTATAGATGGTGACTTTGTGTTTGTTTCTGGAAAGGATGCCGATAATAGAACGATCTCAAGTTTTAAAATGAAAGATGTAGGAGCCATCAAACAAACCATTTTGGCTTCCGAAAAGAAAGACGAAGTGATTTCGTCTTTAGTGATTGCCAATAACACACCTTTTTATACAACCTCTAGATATGGCGTGGAAGCCTTTTTATATGGCATTAAGGCTGGCAAGGACACGAGGATAACATTGCCATATACAGCAGGCGATATCAACATCCGTAGTGTCTCCAATGACAACCTAAGCCTATGGGTGGGATTGGATGGCTGGACAAGGGATTATACCCAATATGTGTTTTCCAATGGTGCGTTTAAAATGGATCCTTTATTGGAAGGACAATCATATAATGAATTTAAAGACTTTGTGGTCAAGGAGTTATTGGTGAAATCACACGATGGCATAGAAGTACCGGTATCCTTGATATACCGTGATGATTTAGTGAAAAATGGCTCAAACCCCACATTTGTTTATACATATGGAGCCTATGGGGAATCAATAAAGCCTTTTTTTTCGCCCATATTTTTGAATTGGGTTTATAATGGGGGGATTTTTGCCGTACCCCATATTAGGGGTGGTGGCGAAAAAGGTGATGATTGGCACCGTCAGGGCATGAAAACCTTGAAATATAATTCATGGAAGGATATCATAGCCTGTACAGAGTATTTGATTGGCAATAACTACACGTCAAAGTCAAAAACCGTGCTTTATAGTAGTAGTGCCGGAGCAGTATCGGCAGGTATGGCTGTGATTGAACAACCAGACCTGTTTCAGGTATTCATCGCCGATGTACCCATGTTGAACCCCTTGCGTAGTGAGGCCCGCAAACGAAACGCCAGTAATTATCTGGAATATGG
>DASWKU010000454.1:0-4238 GCA_036396455.1 Flavobacteriaceae bacterium | reverse complement strand
CGTTCGGGTGCAATATCTCTCGATAATAGATAATCTTGTGTAGATTTTGCTCTACGGTCCGATAATTTCATATTGTAGCGGTCACTACCTCTACTATCGGTATGCGCTTCAATTTTAATCACCATATTAGGGTGTGCTCTCATAACGTCAACAATGTTCTCCAATTCATATTGTGCATCCGTTCTAATATTCCATTTATCAAAATCAAAGAATATAGGATTGATAACGATTTGATTATCTTTAATTAATGGTATTAAATTCAAATCCACAGTAACATCGCCTCCCATTTCAACTCCAGAAGTGAAGTCTTTAAAATCACTTTTAAAATCTGGCTTTTCAGCTAAAACGGTATATTTAGTGCTGCACTTGATTTTAAAGGAATACTCCCCATTTTCACCTGTTGTCAATGTATTGATGACCTTACCATCCTTGTTCATTAATTTTACAGAGGCCAAGTTCAATGGTTCTTTTGTTTCGCTGTTTCTAACAGTTCCTTTAACAGTTTCGTAACAGCCAATAAATCCGTAAATATCATCACTTCCAACTCCACCTGGTCTGTTTGAGGAAAAATAACCTATTTCGGTATCAGAATCAATAAAGAATCCAAAATCGTCATAACCGGAATTATAAGGAGCTCCCATATTTTCCACCTTGGTATCAGCAACCTTTAATATATTGGATTTGAAAATATCCAAAAACCCTAGGTTGATGTTACTATCCGAAGAAAAATAAAGTGTACTGTCTTTAGCTACAAAAGGAAACATCTCCCTTCCATCAGTATTGATTGACGATCCTAGATTTTCAGGTATTCCATATTCGCCGTCATTTAAAATGTCAACTTTATAGATATCTGTATCACCGTAGCCACCGTCACGGTCTGAAACAAAAAATAAAGTTTTGTTGTCAGGACTTAAGGCAGGATGTCCATTTGAAAAAAGTTTATCATTAAATGGCAATTCAACTACATTTTGCCAAGTACTGTCAACCAAAGTAGCTTTATAGATTTTTAAATGGGCTGTGCCTTTGCTGTCAGTTTTTAATTGATTTCTTTTGCTAATGTTATCTCTTGTAAAATACAAGGTTTTTCCGTCGTTGGTTATGGTAACGTTGGCTTCATGAAATTCTGAATTAATTTTATTGGCATTGATTCGTTTTACTTTACCAAAAGTATTTTCCCCATCTTTTTCATTAAGATTCACTTCATAAATATCCAAATAGGGTTCGCCGTTCCAATCATAAATGTTGCTTTTCCCATCCCTTGATGATGAAAATATCAATTTCCCGTCCTTTTCATAGGCCCCAAAATCGGCAAATTTAGAATTGATGGGAAGACCCTCAACAGCTACGTACACTTCATCGTCATTGGCCAATTGAAGGTACAATTCTAAATTATCAAAATCCAATCCTGCAATTCTATCGTCGTCAGGACTTAAGGCTCTATATTTTTCCAACCACACGATAGCTTCTTCATAGTTACCTTGACTTCTTAAAGCTTGTGAATATTTGAAAATGTATTCAGGCTCCAGATCAGATTCATGTAATTTAATGGCTTTACCATACCAAATTGCAGCCTTATCGGCATTGGAGTTGTTATAATAACAATCTCCAAGTCTTGTAAGCACGTGCATACTGCTATCGCCTAATTTAGCGGCATTTGCGTAAAATTCTGATGCTTTTAAGTAGGCATAATCTTTATAGAACTTATCAGCCAATTTTACCTCTTGCTTTTGAGCAAACATAAAAGAACTACCCAGTGCAATTATTAATAATGTAATTTTTGCTTTCATAATGTATTTTTTTAGAAGTATCTAGGCGATTTTACGCGTTTAACATTAAATAACTCGAACATTAAAAGTACTTCATGAGTCCCACTTGTGTAAGGTCTTAAATCTGAAATGGGATACTCATAAGCGTAGCCGACCCGCAACTGTTTCGAGATTTGGAAATCTGCAAGACCACCTAAGGCTCCAGCACGCTCATTGACTCTATATGCAGCACCAATCCAGAACACTTCACTGAATAAAAAGTTGGCGGTAACATCAAAAGATAACGGGGCACCATTGGTTGCTTTAAGCAAAGCAGCAGGTTTAAATTTGACGCTCTCACTTAAATCAAACACATAACCACCGGTTAGGTAATAACTTTGACGTTCAACAGCTTTATAGCTACCTTCTTCTGCGTATTTTGTGCTCAAAATCCTTGGCGAGGATAGACCAACGTACCATCGTTCACTATGCCAGTAAACACCAGCTCCAATATTTGGCTCCCATCTATCTTCATAACCTGAGATCAAAGGATCATGTGCTTCCGAAGCTTGAAATTCTGGATCCAAGCTATAGCTAGTAAAACCAGCTTTGATTCCAAAGGCCAATTTTGTATTGGCACCGGTTTGTATGGTATATGAGAAATCTCCATATAAGTATGAGAAATTTTGATATCCAAGCTCATCATTGATAAATGATAGTCCTATACCTACTTTTTCATTTCTTAATGGGGTATGCAAAGAGAGCGTTTGGGTTGTTGGACCTCCTTCGAGACCTACCCATTGACTTCTATGCAAACCAACAATACTTAATGTTTCCCTACTTCCTGCATAAGCTGGATTTATTGAAACCGTATTAAACATATACTGTGTAAACTGTGGTAGTTGCTGTGCAAATCCCATCCAGCAATTGAACAGTATAAAGGCGATTATGTTAAGCTTTACTAACTTCATAGGTTAAAATTTATTTGGTTCCTACGTAGATTGGGCCTGCAAAAGGTTTTAATCCACTATTTCTTAAATTGATAATATAGTAATATGTTCCAGTTGGTACTGTGCTTGCACTTCCAAAGGATCCTTTGGAAGAGGCACCATTCCAGTCATTTTGATAATTGTTATTATCATAGATTTTCGCTCCCCAACGGTTGAATATCTGTAGTTCCACTACAAATCCACAATCTTCTACTCCAGTTACTGTAAAGAAATCATTGATGTTATCACCATTTGGAGTCACTGCTTTAGAAATGACTACATCTTCAGCACCGCATGCCAATACTACACATTCGTCGTTCAGAGTTATTGAAACTTCAGCTTCAGTTGGGCAATTGGTAGCTTCCAAACTTTCATATCTAAACGTATAGGTACCTAAATCACTTTGTTCAAAACGTCCGTCACTATCCAAAAGCGAAGTGGGGTTAAAAATACTTCCATTTATGGTTGCATCTCCTGACACGACACTCCATGACCCATTTGGATCATAATCGCCACTTAATAGACTGAATAAATCAAAATCGATATCTTCAGTGATACATAAATCTATGTCGGATGTTGTAACACTTGGAACGTTAACATTAATGGCCTGTGTAATTACAGTTGCATTTCCACATTCATCTGAGGCCGTCCAGTTTCTTGTAATGACATAATCTTGGGCACTTCCAGAATACGTGGATGACTCATTAAATGTCACAGTAACTTCCGAAGAACAATTATCTTCGAAGGTTAATTCCGGAACGTCTGGAATAGTATCACAATCAACAGAAATATTCAAATCCAATTCTGACACTAATTCTGGAGCAGTTGAATCTACCACAGATATGGTTTGGTCATACGATGTGGTGTTTCCACAGGCGTCCACCAGGGTCCAAGTCCTTGTAATTATACTTTCGTTTGTACATTCACCGGCAGCAATGCTGTCCGCATAAGTGGCCTCAAGACCGGAAGAGCAGTTGTCCAATTCATCGGTGACATCACCCGTCAGGGCAAGATCACTGGCGTCTTGGTCACACTCTATGGTGATATCAGCAGGTACGGTAAATGTTGGATTTGTTGTGTCAACCACGGAAATGGTCTGGTCGTATGATGTTGTGTTTCCACAAGCATCCACCAAGGTCCAAGTCCTTGTAATGGTGCTTTCGTTGGCACATTCACCGGCAGCAATGCTGTCGGAATAAGTGGCCTCAAGACCGGACGAGCAGTTGTCCGATTCATCGGTGACATCGCCGGTAAGGGCAAGGTCACTGGCGTCCTGGTCGCACTCTATGGTGACATCCGCAGGTACCGTAAATGTTGGTTTGGTCGTGTCAACCACGGAAATGGTCTGTACAAGTGATGTTGTGTTTTCACATTCATCCACCAAGGTCCAAGTCCTTGTAATGGTGCTTTTGTTGGCACATTCACCGGCTACAGTACTGTCCACATAAGTGGCCTCAAGATCGGATGAGCAGTTGTCCGATTCATCGGCGACATCGCCCGTTAG
>DASWKU010000453.1:0-3172 GCA_036396455.1 Flavobacteriaceae bacterium | reverse complement strand
GTGTTTCTTAATTTCCAAAACGAGAGCTTCCGTAAGTGCATCTGCTACCTCGCTGCCACCAACAAAAATATGGGTCGCGATGGATGCATTTACTTTTCTGATAAATTCCGCCACTCTTGAAAGACCCAATTTATCGGGGTCGATCAAAACAGCCAATAATTTTTCGCCTTTGGCAATCGACTTCAATATGTTGTCGTAAATCGAATTCATTTATGATGGTAAGGCAAAGGCACAGGTAAATCCTTCAAAGTCCAAAAATTGTGCTTGATATCGTTGTTTTATTCCCTTAAAATCAATCCATGAAACGGTTTCCTTATCTTCCAACATAAACGGAATGACCAAAAAATGGTCTCTAAACAACATTCCCTGAGTGGCAAATAATTTATAAAGTGATTCTTTAATGCCCCAAATCACGGTTAACTTTTGGATATAGTTTTCAGCTTCTTTATCCAAATAATCCAACTCATAATCCACAAATTTATGGGCGATAACACCAATTTTATCCCGCTGTTTTTCAATATCAATACCTACTTTATGGTCACTTATTGCAACCCCGGAAAACGTAAATGAGTGTGAAATGGAAATGTTTTTTCCATCCCTTAAGTGGGGCTTTCCATATTCATCATAATACAAATCCTCATCGGCATATCCAAAAGAACGAAGCAAATGTCTTACACTCAAAAACCCTCGTTGATGTAATTCACTTTTCATACCTGTAACCCGTTCCAAACTTTCTGGCCTTAATGATAAGGGTTCCATTAATTCATCATAAGATTCAGTAATCTTCCAGATTTTAACAGTGGTTTGTGAATTTGGAGCTATAGTTTTATAAAGCGGCATTTAATTTTCTGAAAGTTAATAGTTATCTTTGCAGTCGCAAATATAGAGATATACAAAGATATAAATATGAAGACAAAGACAATTCCTTATGTACCTTATAAAGTGAAAGATTTATCACTTGCTGCTTGGGGAAGAAAAGAGATTGAACTGGCCGAGGCCGAAATGCCCGGATTGATGAGTTTACGTGAGGAATACAAAGCTTCACAGCCCCTGAAAGGTGCCCGTATTGCCGGATGTTTGCACATGACCATCCAAACCGCAGTACTGATTGAAACCTTGAAGGCTTTGGGTGCAGAAGTTACTTGGAGTTCCTGTAATATTTTCTCAACCCAGGATCAGGCTGCGGCTGCCATTGCTGCTGCAGGTATACCTGTTTATGCTTGGAAAGGCATGAATGAACAGGAATTTGACTGGTGCATTGAACAAACGCTTTTCTTTGGTGAAGACCGTAAACCGTTGAATATGATTTTGGATGACGGTGGTGATTTGACGAATATGGTCTTTGACAAATATCCAGAACTGATTTCAGGAATTAAAGGTTTGAGCGAAGAAACCACCACTGGGGTCCATCGCCTATACGAACGCATGAAAAATGGCAAGTTGCCCATGCCGGCTTTCAATGTCAATGACAGTGTCACAAAATCGAAATTCGATAACAAATATGGTTGTCGTGAAAGTGCCGTGGATGCCATTCGTCGTGCTACCGATGTGATGCTGGCCGGGAAACGCGTGGTGGTGTGTGGTTATGGTGATGTTGGAAAAGGGACTGCGGCCTCATTTAAAGGTGCGGGAAGTATTGTTACCGTTACCGAAATTGACCCTATTTGCGCTTTACAGGCTGCAATGGATGGTTATGAAGTGAAACGACTGGAAACCGTGGTAGCCAATGCCGACATTGTAATTACAGCTACAGGCAACAAAGATATAGTCAAAGGTGAACATTTTGAGGCGATGAAGGACAAAACCATCGTGTGCAATATTGGTCATTTCGACAATGAAATCGATATGGCTTGGTTGAACAAAAACCATGGCCATACCAAAAATACAATTAAAGACCAAGTGGATAAATATACTGTTAATGGCAAGGACATCATCATTTTGGCTGAAGGCCGATTGGTCAATTTAGGTTGTGCCACAGGTCACCCAAGTTTTGTGATGAGCAATTCGTTCACCAACCAGACTTTGGCGCAAATTGAATTGTGGAACCATTCCGACAAGTACGAAAACAAGGTGTATACCTTGCCAAAGCATTTGGATGAAAAAGTGGCAAGACTTCATCTGGACAAAATTGGTGTGGAATTGACCGAATTGCGCAAAGACCAAGCCGATTATATTGGCGTTGAGGTGAATGGGCCTTTTAAACCGGAGTATTATAGGTATTAAAATTCCTGCGTAGGCAGGAATCTCAAATTCCAATACTAAAATTACAAATCCCAAGCGGTTATCGTTTGGGATTTTTAAGTTATAAACTAACTCTAACGTCTTGCTGTTTAAGAGTAGACTCGCTCTTAGTTGTTATTTTAAATTTCATAGTATTTTCTTTCCCAAACGCTCCTGTTTCAATAATTGATTTTACCAATATATCAATAATAGGAACAGAAACACTATTACCTATTAACTTCATCCACCTTGCCCTTGACTCAGGTAATTTAAAATCGCTTGGAAAGCCTTGTATTTTACACGCTTCTTCTTTTGTTAGTTTTCTATAATTTTTTGGATAATATACTTTATCCAAAAATTCTTTTCTATAATTTATTATATCTTCAGAATTTAAGCTGTTTAAAGTTATATAGTCATTGGTGTCGCTTGCAACTAAAGTTGGAAATGCATCAGCAGATGGAAGGAAAATCCTATTTATTCCAAACAAACCACTACTGATTTTTTTGTTTTTAAATTCATATCTCGATTTTACACAATTTATGACACCTTTTTCCTTTAATGTTTCTAATTCTTTTGAAAATTTTACTTTTTTTAATTTCAAGAACCTGCTAGTCATCAAATCATCATAGAACAGTTTTGAATGCCTTTTTTGTGATAAGACCAATAATTCATTTTCACTAAGTCTTGATTCGTCAAAATCAATAATCTCAAATTCATACTCAATTTCCTTTAGTATGTCAAGTTCAACTAACTCAATTAATTCTTTTTCTGTTATAGATGCGTCCAATACTTTAAAATGTGTTATAGAAAGTGGGTTCCCATCTAATTTTCCAAATTTAGATTTTCTTCTATTCTTTAAAAGTAATAAACATATTTTCTTTTGTCTTTCAGTTGTTTCTATTATATCCCAAGAATGAATAGTTGTGTTTCCATTTCTCAAATCATTGAATTG
>DASWKU010000452.1:0-24671 GCA_036396455.1 Flavobacteriaceae bacterium | reverse complement strand
GGTAGATGGAAAATTAATGGACACTTACGAAACTACTTTTGGAATTCGATCTATCGGGTTTGATGCAAATAGAGGAGTCATTGTAAATGGTGAACCCATCAAAATAAAAGGGGTAAACCAACACCATGATTTAGGTGCATTGGGTGCTGCTTTTAATATCCGTGCTGCTGAACGTCAGTTAGAGATTTTGAAAGAATTAGGTTGTAATGCCATAAGAATGGCACATAACCCACCTGCCCCAGAACTGTTGGACCTTACAGATAAAATGGGCTTTCTGGTGATTGATGAAATTTTTGATTCTTGGGAACGAAAAAAAACACCACATGACTTTCATTTAATTTTTCCTGATTGGTATGAGGCCGACGCACGCTCATTTGTGCGAAGGGACAAAAATCATCCATCAGTAATATTATGGAGTTTTGGCAACGAAGTTGGGGAGCAATATATAGGAGAAGAAGGCGCAGGGGTTAGCAAACACTTGAGTGAAATAATAAAAGACGAAGACCCTTCTCGACCAACAACAGCCTCAATGAATTACGCAAAACCGGATATGCCATTTCCTGCTTCAATGGACGTTGTCAGTTTAAATTATCAGGGTGAAGGAATTAGGGATGCACCAGCCTATTCACATTTAGAGGGGATTAAAACGTCTCCACTTTATCCAGCTTTCCACGAAAAATTTCCTGAAAAAATGATAGTCAGTAGTGAAACGGCAGCTGCTTTAAGCTCCCGTGGCACCTATTTATTTCCTGTAGCTGAAGGTATAAGTTCCCCAATTTCCAAAGGGATTGGTGGCGATCGTGAAACAGGTTATGTAAGTGCCTATGAATTGTACACTGCAAACTTTGGCTCTTCAGCAGATAAGGTTTTTTCATCCCAAGATAGGCACACGTTTGTAGCTGGAGAATTTGTTTGGGCGGGATGGGATTATTTAGGTGAGCCTACACCGTATTATCAGTCGCGAAGTTCATACTTTGGAATCATTGATCTTGCCGGATTTAAAAAGGACCGCTACTATTTGTATCAGTCTCGATGGAGACCCGATTTGCCCATGATCCACATTTTACCTCATTGGAATTGGCCAGATCGCATAGGCAAAATAACCCCCCATTCATGTTTTCACTTCTGGTGACGAAGTTGAGTTATTTCTAAATGGAAAATCCCTCGGTAAAAAGAAAAAAAAGGAATTTGAATATCGTTTAAGATGGGACAGTGTCACCTATGAACCTGGAGAACTAAAAGCTGTTGCGTATAAGAATGGAAAGATTTGGGCTGAAGAAATGGTCAAGACTACAGGTGAACCTGCAAAATTGGAGGTAAGTGCGGACAGAAATGAAATTGTTGCCGATGGGAAAGATTTATCATTCATTACGATTAAAATTACAGACGAAGATGATCTTTTTGTTGCTAACGCCAATAATGAAATTGAATTTATGGTTGAAGGTTCAGGTGAAATTATTGCAACCGATAATGGCGACCCAACGGATATGATTGAGTTTCCATCTAAAAAAAGAAAAGCTTTTAATGGTTTGGCCTTGGGAATAATTCGTTCAATGCATGGTCAAATAGGGACGATTAAGGTAACTGTAATGTCGGCAGGATTAAAGACAGCCACCATAGTAATAAATAGTAATTAAATGATCAATAACTGAATTTTAATGTTTTTATTCTTTTTTATTTCTTCTATTTCAGGCAAAATATCTTGAATTAATTGGTCCAAAGCATGTTTTTTATTGAATTGATAAAATTGAGTTTTATCCAAATAATAGATGAGGTTTAAATATTTTAAAAAATACTTGCCTGAAAGCCCTCCATCTTCATATTGTTTTTTAATATAAGGCAGTCCTTTGAGTAACGAGTTAACCCGACTGCTATGCAACAGTGCAAAATACAAGGCGTAAAATTCATTTTTAGTATAAGTGATGGTGTCTGTAGGATATGGATACAAATCTAGATATTTTTCTGACTTATAGGCATTGTATGCTCTCATGGAATCCAACTCGTGCCTTAACTTATATACTTCGGTGTGATTTTTAAAAATATTTTTTTCTAAACTATCAATCTCTTCAACTTTGCCTTGGCTTGAAAGATATAATTCATTCAAAAAGTGCTTTTTATCATTGACCGTCTTTAATGAATTGATTTGCTTGTTGATGTTTTTAATATTTTTATCAAATGGGCTATGGTTGTTTTTACAACAACAAAAAGATGTCAAAACCAATAGTGAAAAAACAAAGTTCTTCATTCTGCCTTAAAAAATGTTATGTTTGGAGATGCTCTTCATGACCTTATTGCAGTCCTTCCAAAAATCCTTTATGTGCAATTTTGTATTCGTAGTTTGCATTAAATAGTAAAGGCCATTCATTTGGATTTCCTAGAAACGATATCAACCAACTATCAGGATCTCTCATGCCCCAAAGAGTAATTCCAAATTGCTGAGCTAAAGGAATTGCATTAAATAGTGCAACTATTTCTTTATATTTTTGCTGTTGGGCAGAAGCTCTTTCGAATGTAAGTTCAGTTATGTCTTTATTTTTATTGACTGGAAGATCCATTTCTGAAAAGTGAATCAAAAGCCCTGTATTTACCAATTCATTTAAGTTGGAACTAAGCGAAGATAGACTGGTAGTTAAGTCAACGTGCATTTGCATGCCAATGCCATCAATAGGAATATTGTTGGTTTTAAAATTGTTGACCATATTAATGACATCAGCCACTTTAGAGCCTTGCCATTCTAAATTGTAATCATTATAAAAAAGCTTTACGTTGGGATCAGCCTCTCTTGCCCATTGAAAACATTTGGCAACATAATCGTTTCCTATTCTTTGCCTAAACACGGCATTATTGGCATCACTTGTAAATGCTTCATTCACGACGTCCCAAGATTCAACAATTGAATTCCCATTACCGTCTTTTACTGTAGCAAAATGTGCTACAGTAGCTTTGACGTAACGTTCTACCTGCCCTGCAAATTCTTCATCTGTTCCCGAAAAATTCTGTAACCAATTAGGAATGGAGCTATGCCATATTAAAGCATGGCCATGGACTCTCATTCCATTAGCTTTTGCATAATTGGCAATTGCGTCTCCATTGCTAAAATTATAGCTGTCTGGTCCAGTGAACATAGCGGCCATTTTCATTTGATTCTCTGCAGTTACACTATTAAATTCGGTGTTAAGTATTGTTCTGAAGGTTGCATAACTTCCAGAAGTCAATTTATTGGCATCTACAACAGTTCCAATTGGAAAGTCTGCGGTATTTTTTAGAGAAGCAGTTGGTGTATAGGTAATTGAGTTTGTGTTACCACCATTTCCTCCATCTCCATTTCCATCGCCATCAGATGGCCCTCCAACAATAGGTCCTGAAGGCCCACCATCACTACTACAACTTACTGACAAAATCAACAAAAGCATGAATATTACATTTTTCATTTTCATAATTTTCTAATTTATATTTATTTTTAATTCATATTATTTGGATAATTTCTTGAATGCCAATTCGAAGTAAAAACTATCCGCTATAAGGATTTATGGTATTTATTAACCCACTTTCATCATAGGAGATTTCTTTAACTTTAATTGACCTTAGATGGGTTACCCCTTTTGACAAACTGGAATCGTGATAAAATAAATACCATGTTCCATTAACTTCACAAATAGAGTGATGTGAAGTCCATCCAATAACAGGATTTAAAATTTTGCCTTTATATATAAAGGGGCCATAAGGATTGTCTCCTATTGCATAACATATAAAGTGGGTGTCTCCTGTTGAATATGAAAAATAATATTTCCCATTATATTTATGTACCCAAGAAGCCTCAAAAAAGCGTCTTTCATTATCTCCTTCCAATAAAGGGTTTCCATCTTCATCCTGTATAATAATTTCCTTTGGATCTTCTGCAAACTGTAATAAATCATCAGTTAGTCTAGCAATAATTGGACCCAAAGCTTGCTCGTTCTTTTTTGGTAATTCATTGGACGAATTATATATATTATTACGATATTTTTGAAGTTGCCCGCCCCAAATTCCACCAAAATACATGTAAAAATGTCCGTCTTCGTCTTCAAAAACTGCAGGGTCAATACTGTAGCTGCCTTTTATGGAAAGGGGTTCTGCTTTAAACGGACCTGTTGGAGAATTGCCAATTGCCACACCAATTTGAAAAATACCATCATGATTTTTTGCAGGAAAAAACAAAAAATATTTTCCATTTTTATAAGCAGCATCTGGTGCCCACATTTGCCTTTCGGCCCATGGCACATCATCAACATGAAGTGCAACGCCATTATCGATTGCTTTTGAATCTATGCTATCCATAGATATCACATGGTAATCTTCCATTCCAAAATGGTCACCATTATCATTAAAAGGAATTCCTGCATCGATATCATGTGATGGATATATATAAATTTTATTATTGAAAATGTGAGCAGATGGATCGGCAGTATAAATATGGGTCACTAATGGTTGTGAAATAGCTCTTTTGTTTAAAGCTTCAAAATCTATATTTTCTATACTATCTTCAGGCATTGAAATCTTATTAATTTATTGAATTTTTTTTTATTGGTTAAGTTCGTCGTTTCTCTGCTAAGTCGAATTCAATTTGAACTTCCATTTTCTTATTGATTTCATAGAAGAACAGCAATCCAACTCCAATTAAAAATGGAATTGCTGGGAAAACGCTCACTAACAATTTAATTCCATATATGGCAGTTTCAGGTTGTTCTATCGAATTGGGTATATAATTAAAAATTCCTAAACACCAAGTGGTTAAAGAACCCCCAATACTTAGCCCCGCTTTTAAACCTACCATCATAGCAGAAAATATGATCGCAGTTGCTCTTCGATTATTTTTCCATTCAGAATGATCAGCAACGTCGGCTACCATGGCCCAAAGGATAGGTATGGTAACTCCATAGAAAAAACCATGAAAAATCTGAGACATGAAAATTAAACTGATAGATTTAGAAGAGAAGAAGTAAAAACCAATAATAAACAAGGTTGAAACAAACAGAAAGGTTGCAAACACATCTCGTTTGCCATATTTATCGGCTAATTTTTTGGACAAGCCAATTCCAAATATCATAAAAATAATACCACCGCCATTAAATAATCCAAATCCAGCGGAAACGGGATCATCTCCAAATGGATTTATTCCAAATGAGGAAATAAAATCTAATATGGGTTGAATGAATATTGCTAATTGCGCCTTATCCACATAGTTTTCAAAATAATACACATAAGCCCCACCTTTCATAGCAAGTGTAATAAAAACTAATGTAGTAAGTAGTAAAATAATTAGCCATGGTTTATTTTTTACTAAGTCGCCTAAATCTTCACGAACACTTGATTGTTGTTCAGGTTTTGGAACAACCCGCTCTTTTGTTGTTAAAAAGGTTATTATTAGCATGATAGTGCCAACAATAGCAAGTAGTGTCATGACTTTCTCTATTCCTACGGCTTTATCGCCATCACCTGCACTTTTAATAATTCCCAGCATGAAAACTTGAACAAAAAATTGGGCAAACATTACAGCAACAAAACGATAAGATGATAGGCTATTTCTTTCTGCCATATTGCCGGTAATTACACCGCTAAGAGCCGAATAAGGCAGGTTATTTGCCGCATATAACATTAATAGCAACGTATAAGTTACTACAGCATAAATCACTTTTCCTTTATATGAAAAATCAGGAGTTGAAAATGCTAAAACAGCAATAACACCCAAAGGGATAGATGTCCAAAATATCCAAGGGCGAAACTTTCCCCATTTTGTATTCGTTCTATCTGCCAATGCTCCAATAATTGGATTAAACATGAATGCGGCAACTAGCCCCACCACCAACATTATTATTGATGAGTGTGCAGGCGATAGCCCATATATATCTGTATAAAAGAAAGCTAAATAGGTTATTAAAGTTTGAAAAACCAGGTTCGCAGCAAAGTCGCCCAAACTATATCCAATCTTTTCCTTTACAGATAATTTTTGCGAAGTAGAGTTCATATACTATGATTAGGTTAATTGATTAATCGTTTAGTTTTTGGATGTTAAAGCCATAATACTATCATATGCTTGTTTTGGTTTTAATTCCCTATCGAAAACTAAAGGGTAATTGGTCCTTCCTTTTATGGGCCAGCCGTTAAGCCATGACTGACCATCACTTACTCCCCAAAACGTCACTCTACTAATTTTATCTTTATGTTTTAAAAACAATTTAAAGATATCTCTATAACGTTGAGCTAATTTTGTTTGGATTGAATCTGGAAGACCTTTAGCGTATGGGTTCATTTTTTCGCTCCCTTCAAACCCCTGACTTACTTCAGCTCCAACCAAATCCTTGGGATTTGGTAAAACAGTGATGTCCAATTCTGTAATTGCAACTTTTAAACCTAGTTTTGAATAGGCTATTATACTTTCTTCAATATCTTTAATTGAAGGTGTTTTTAAATTCCAATGACCTTGCATACCTACTCCGTCTATTTTAATTCCTTTATCTTGAATTTTCTCAATCATTTTAATGGCACCGTTTCTTTTATTCAAATTGGTCATGTTATAATCGTTATAATATAAATCTGCTTTAGAATCGGTATCAGATGCCCATTTAAAAGCAAATGCTAAGTAATCTTCACCAACAGATTCTAAAAAAGCGGATTTTCTTAAAGTGCCATCTTCATTTAAAGCTTCATTTACAACATCCCAAGAATCTATTTTACCTTTATACTTATCAACTATAGTTTTTATATGTTTTTCCATAGCAAGGACCATTTCTGTACTATCTTTTATGTCTGCAAACCAAGCAGCCAATTGACTATGCCAAATTAAAGTATGGCCATGAATATACATCCCGTGTTTTTCACCGAAGGCAACATATTTATCAGTTAAATTAAAAGCAAAAGAGTCTTTTGCAGGATGAATGTACATCGATTTCATAATGTTTTCGGCAGTTATACTATTAAACTCTTTTGAAATTAAAGCAGTGACAACAGAATCTTTTTCAAGGATTTGATTTTCATTAATGGCAGCTCCAATATAAAAGTCATCTTGGAAATTATTTTTAAGTGAAATAAATGTTGAAGGTTTTACCATATTGGTTTGTTTGCAGCTAAACATCAATATTAGTATTGTTGTTATGACTAAAAATGTCTTTAATGTTTTCATAATACTTTAATTTTTTCTAAAACTTTCTGGCGGTCCTAGATAGGTTTGTTTTAAATTACTGTTTTCAGTTTCTATGATTATTCTTTGAAGTACCAAGCCTTCATCTACCCTGTAATAATTTAGCGTATGATTTCCAACTTCATTAATTTCAAATTCAGCAGTAATGATTTTAATGTTGTCTGAAACGTTTTTATCCCAATTTTTTGGAACTTTTCCATTATAATTGAAAATATAAGGGTCTGAATCATAATTTATTTTAGCAGGTACCTCATTATCGAAGGATAAACCAAAATACATACCCTCTCTTGTGGCATAATTAAGGGTAGGAGAAAAACTCATGTGAACCTTTACGGTTCCTTTATTCCTAAAGGATACTTTATAAGATAGTTTGGGCGAATTCTCATTAAGTTCTACTCTGCCCTTTTTAATAGGCATCGAAATTACAGAAGCCCCTGTTTTGCCTAAATTTTCAACAACTTTCCATTTAAAAGTTTCAGGTTCGTATTTAGCTGAAAAATGTGCCGCATCTATAGCGATGTAACCATTATTTTCTACAAACCCTTCACTATCCTTTAAATCAACATTATTCGTTTTTACAAAAACAGGAACAGTTTTTTTATTTGCCTTTATACTAAAAGATGTTTCATAAATACCTTTAGGAGCTTTGTTCCAGTCGATATTGACAAAAATTCTTTCTTGTTTGTATATCGTGCCTTTTGATTCAGAAAACGTAATCCAATTTGAATTTGACTTTATTTTAAAATCAAAAGGTTCGGTACCTCTATTAAAAATATCAAAATGATATGTGTTATTTTCGAATGAGGTAAAAGTTGGTAAAATTGCTTGTTCGGTAGCATTTGTCCACCATTTAGCAGAACCTTCCAATGCTAAGCCCATTTCAGAATTATTTCGCAGTGAAATCGTTTTGGTTTCTGGAATGATATTTTCTTTTGGTTCTTGCCAAATCTTATACCCAATATGGGTTTGGGACATCATGTGATTCCACTTACCATTAGCCATTTCTTTCTGGTAATAGTTAGCTAATTCAACATCTTTTTTAAACAGTTCTTTTACATTTTCGGCATAGTCATTCGTTGAAGATCTACCTTGTTCTGCATACAGATTGTTTATTGCAGCACTTGCATATAATTCATTAAGGTTTGCACTAGCCAAAACAGGAAAAAGGATTAATTGGTAATACGCATCTTTATAAATTTCAGGAAGTTGATTATTAATTGCCTGTGCTTGTTTTGCAAGGACATTATATTCATTTACAACATTATTGGCTTCGACATAATTTATTAAACTATAGGTTGAAGGATCTATTAATTCAGGCTTTCTTCTTGCATTATACTTTGTATATTTTTTCATGATGTCCGCGATAGCTTCAGTTTGAATGCCCCCAAAAACTTCCTTTGCCCATAGCGTGTAATAATCCTGAAGGTTATCTGGATTCCAATTGTCTGGATTCCAAGCATAATCTAAAAAGAATTGAATTGGAAATTCCATTGGTTTGATATCTCCAACATTTACAATCCACACTTTATCTACACCATGCTCGTAAGCAAGATGCATTTGTTCCCAAGTACGTTCAATTTGATTAGTGTTCAGCCATTTATAATTTCTTGGACCTCCAACATAATCAAAATGATAATAAATCCCGTATCCGCCTTTGCGGGGTTTACTATTTGAATTGGGCAATTTTCGAATGTTTCCCCAATTGTCGTCACAAAGCAGCAGCGTTACATCATCTGGAACTTGCATTCCTTTGTCATAATAATCTTGAACTTCTTTATAAAGCGCCCAAATTTTTGGCGTTTCTTCAGCTGGTTTTCCTGTAACATCTGCAATAATTTTATATTGGTCCTTTACGATTGTTTCAAGTAAATCTGTTGCTGTTTCTCCACTCATTGCTTCATCACCATCACCACGCATACCAATGGTTACAAGGGTTTCTTTATTTCCCATACGTTCAATTCCACCTTTCCAGAATTCTTGTAATTTATTTGCATTGGTAACATAATCCCATTTCCCAAAAGAATCATTCCATTCGGCATGTGCACGTGTTAATGGCTCATGGTGCGAGGTCCCCATTACAATTCCGTATTCATCTGCTAAAATCGCATTTTGAGGATCATCAACATAAAACTTTCTTGGCTGCCACATGGCCGGCCATAAATAATTTCCTTTCATTCTAAGAATGAGTTCAAATACTTTATCATAGAAGGCAGCATTAAATTTGCCGTAATTCTCATGAACCCAACTAGTTAAGGCAGGAGCTTCGTCGTTTATAAAAATTCCTCTATATTTTACTTTAGGCTCACCCAATGTATATGTGCCAGGAAGTACATGTAATTCAGATTGTTTTTTTACTGGGACATCTGCCCAAAAATGCCAAGGTGAAACACCTATTTGATTTGAAAGATCATAAATTCCATAAATGGTTCCTCTTTTATCTGAACCGGCAATAACCAAAGCTTTTTTAACACCCGCTAATGGGTTTTCTATAATTTGTGTTGTAAATTTTTCCCATTTCCCTTGAAGTTGGGTGGCATCAATTTTACCTTCGCTTACTAACAGGTTAATAATTGAACTTTTTCCTAAAGTGCCAATAATAACTAAATAATCTTCCGTTTGAGGTTTGTTTATAATATTTGGTAATTGATTTGTGACATTATAAATGTCATTTTGAAAATGGCCAACAGCACGCAATATACCTGGGAAATCATTATCACTTACTAGTATTGATGTTACTTTTCCATGGGATGCCAAAGGAAAATTTTTTTGACTTGCTTTGTTGGTAACATATTTTTCTGGGTTAATGGCATTGGCATTATTTATAATTATAAAGAACATGAGTAACTTTATATAACGTGTATATTTTTTTTTAATTAAAAATGCCATTTAATGTTAGTTTATTTGAATCTGAATATTAGATTTTTTTAATTCGTTTTAAGTTTATATAAAATTCCCATTTCTAAGCCTCTTAACTCAGCCAGCCCTTTAAGTCTTCCAACTAATGAATATCCGGGATATTGTTCCTTGCCTTCTTCTATTGAGTGAAGAAAACCGTGATCCGGACGCATAGGTAAAACTGTATTTCTTTTTTGCATAAGTAATATTAGTTTTTCCATGATTTTTTCCATAGGATTGTCCCCATTAAGATGCTCGGATTCTCTAAAAACCCCATCATGTTCTCTTGTTACGTTACGTAAGTGCAAGAAGTGAATGCGATCTCCAAATAAATCTATCATCTTAACTAAATCATTTTCGGGATGTGCACCAAAAGATCCCGTGCAGTAACACAATCCATTGGCGTTAACAGGAACAGATCCAAATATTTTTTGAACGTCTTTTGCTGTACAAACTACTCTAGGTAAGCCAAGAACCGAAAAGGGTGGATCATCTGGATGTATAGCCATTTTCAAACCCAATTCTTCAGCCAAGGGGGCCACTTCACTCAAGAAATAGATTAAATGCTCTCTTAATGCATTGTCATCAATTTCTCTGTAGCTATCCAGAAGATTTAAAACCTGTTCAACAGTAAAATTAGTTTTGCTTCCGGGAAGTCCAAGAAGAATATTTTTGAAGAGTACTTCTTTTTCTGAACTTAATAAAGTATTACCATATTTTAATGCTTCAGATTTATCTTTAGAAGAATAATCGTTTTCAGAACCAGGTCTTTTTAGAAGATACACGTCAAAATATATGAACGCATTTCTGCTAAAAAGTAGTGCTCTTGTGCCGTCGGGATTTTCATGATTATGGTGTGTTCTTACCCAATCAAGTATGGGCATAAAATTATAAGTGATAACCTTTATCCCACATTGTGCTATATTTTTTAGGCTCTCTTTATAGTTTTCAATATAAACTTTATAGTTTCCGGCTTTGCGTTTGATATCTTCATGAACTGGGAGGCTTTCAATAACAGTCCATTCCAGCCCTTCATTTCTTATGGTTTGTTGGTGTTTTTGAATTTCACCAATTGACCAAACTTCGCCTACAGGAATATGATGTAGTGCAGAAACTATACCTGATATACCACACTGTTTTAGATCCCTTAAGCTTACAGTGTCATTGGGACCAAACCAACGCATGGTTTGTTGCATTTTTAACATAGTTTTTTTATTTTTAAAACCCTATACTGTTACCACCATCTATTGGTAGCACTGTTCCTGTAGTATACATTGATTCGTTTGACGCAAAATAATAAATAGCATTTGCAATGTCTGAAGGGTTACCAAAAACTCCCATTGGTGTTCGGGAGAGTGCTCTTTGTTTTCTTTCTTCGTCACCATTGAAAGCCTTTTCGGACATATTGGTTTTTATAAACCCTGGGGCAACGCAATTCACCCGTATTCCAAATTCTGCCAATTCCACAGCCATTGCTCTTGTCATGCTTTCTATGGCACCTTTGCTAGCAGCATAGGCTATAACTTTAGGTAAACCGTATTGTGAAGCCATTGAGCTAATGTTAATAATGCTTCCACCATTATTTTTTTTCATGACTTTAACGACCTCTCTGCTAATGGCGAATACACTTAAAACATTGGTGTGAATTATTGTTGAGAATTCTTCATTGGTCACATTTTCAAATTCTTTTTTCATATTAATTCCGGCATTATTTACCAAAATATCTATAGTACCATATTCAGCTATTTCATGAATCATGGTTGAAATTTCGTCTAGATTGTTCAGATCAAAAATTATAGGAAATGCATTTGAACCTATTTCATTACAAGCTTTTTTGGTTTTATCTTCAGATCGACCGATAATATAAGTTTTAATACCATTGTCACACAACTTTTTTGATGTTGCATAACCTAATCCAGAGTTTCCTCCTGTTACAATCGCTACTTTATTCATTTACTTTTATTGTTGCTTTCGCTTAATTCTTAATTATTTTACCATTTCGGCTTGATTCCAGGAGCATAAGGAAATTTTAGGGATTGAAAATATTCCAAGGATTTTGACGGTTTTTCAACACTTTCGGGCAATTCTTTGCCAGAAAATTGTTGAAAATATAATAGGCAAGCATCTCGCCACCATTTGGCCTCTTTATATTGAATATTTAATAACATTTGCACTTCCTTAAATTGAAGTTCATCCACGTAATTTTCCATACTGTTCCATGTTGTAATCATATTTTTTACCTGATCAACCCCTTCTTGATATTTTAATGCGATACCATCCCAGAGGGAGTTTCCGTTTTTAAGTTTATAATCCCATGACAGATGGTGAAACCATAACAAATAATTTTCAGGGCACGTATTTAAATTATTAAACATTTCTGCTACTTCAGGGGCATACTGCGATGTGGCGTTACTGCCTGTTGGAGTACGATCAAAGCCTATCCCTAAACTATCCGTCCTGTGATAATAAACAGGATTCCATTCTGGTCTTGACAAATTGCTCACCCATGGACCAGGGCCATAGTGATGGTCTGTATCCATAATATGATGTAGTCCCAAAGGTGTCATATAATTAACAACAGTTTCGCGAGATTTCATCATCATTTTTTTAATGGGCTCAACAAAATGTATGTCATTTGAAAATGTCTGTCTCAACCATTCATCGGCTATGTCTTCAGAATCCAGATAAGGATCCCATGCAAGACGCCCAAATCCATACCAATTAGCTTGTAAAAAAGGGTGTCCGGTCCAATTGATATCAGTTCCAATATTGCTAACACCCGCCATTCCTGTTATTTTATTTTTGTTTAATGAACCATCAATAACTTTAGCTACAGTTGAACCTTTCCCTTTTTTGTATGTATCTGCTTCTAAAACTTCTTGAAACAATTTAGGCAAATAGACCAGATGTGTACTAAAACCAAGATATTCTTGAGTTATTTGAAACTCCATCATGATTGGTGTATCTGGCATTGCACCAAACATGGGATGAAAGGGCTCTCGTGGTTGAAAATCTATAGGCCCGTTTTTTACTTGAATTAAAACATTATCTCTAAACTCACCATCATGAGGCACAAATTCTGTGAATGCTTGTTTAGCCCTATCGGTTGAATCATGTTCGGAATATACAAACGCTCGCCACATAACGATGCCTCCATAAGGAGTAAGGGCATCGGCCAGCATATTGGCTCCATCTACGTGATTTCTATCATAATCTTGAGGTCCCGGCTGTCCTTCAGAATTCGCTTTTACAAGAAATCCTCCGAAGTCAGGTATCATTTCATAAATTTCTTTGGCTTTGTTTTTCCACCAATTAATCACTTCGTTATCTAAAGGATCTGCGGTTTTGAGTCCACCAATTTCTATTGGAGCAGAAAAGCGCGCCGTTAGATACACTTTAATACCATAGGGTCTAAAAACATTTGCCAATGACTTAACTTTATTTAAATAGGAAGGTGTTAAAACAAGTGCATTAGCGTTTACACTGGTTAGCACAGTACCATTAATGCCCACAGAAGCATTAGCACGAGCATAATCAATATACCGCGGATCAATATACTCTGGAAGTTTTTGCCAGTTCCACAATGAAAAGCCTGCATATCCTCTCTCTATGGTTCTGTCTAAGTTGTCCCAATGATTCAACACTCTTATATCTAATTTTGGTGAATCAACTATTTCAATGTTGATTATGGATTTTTGTAACTGTAATTGCTTCAAAAAACAAAATGTTCCATATAAAACACCAATATCAGTTTTTCCAGTAATAATAATATAGTGCTTGTGATTTAATAAGATGCGTTTAATAATATACCCTTCATCATTGATTTGTCCATATAGACTAACAATATTTGTCAAAACGTCTTTAGGCATATTTTGAATGGAACCAATCAAAAGTGAATTGTTTTCAGTGGCAGTTCCTTTAATGCGAATATCATTACCCAATAGATATTTAAGGCTATTGATTATTTCGTTTGATATAATCTTTATTGTTTCAGAATCTCCATATGTTGTAATTCCATTGATGAGATTGGAATACTGTTTTAATAATTCTTCATTTTCAATTTTTTTATAACGAAGCCACAGTTCGTAACCATCAGTTGCAAAACTTGAAAACGTAATTAGAGACAGTGAAAAGCAAAAAATTATGTTTTTTAATTGATTAAGCATTTAAGGTTTAATTCTTTGAAATGAAATAGAATACAATGTATTGTTGATTCTATTAATTTAGAGGTAAAATAACTAAAAAAACATTGATTGACAAAATTTTTACGCAACCGATTGCATATAAAATTTATTTGCCTTAAATTTGATATCATACCTCTTGCAATATTTTACTTTAACCGGCAAATAGAACCTAGAATGAAACAATTAAAAATAATTACAATTTTGTGCTTTTCGGTATTTACTTTTTTTACTTGTAAAAATAACGAGAATGGCAAATTACAAGAAGCCCAAAAAAATTTAGATTCCAAAGTTAATGCGGCCTTGGATTTTCCTTTTTACAATAAGAATCTATCGATAGAAGACCGTATAAAGGATCTTATTTCTAGGTTGACTTTGGAAGAGAAAGCACTTCAAATGACACACAATACTCCGGCTATTGACCGATTGGGAATTCCACCCTACAGTTGGTGGAATGAGGCTTTGCATGGCGTTGGGCGTTCTGGTGTTGCCACTGTTTTTCCACAGGCAATAGGATTAGGGGCTACTTTTGATAGTGATTTGGCATTTAGAGTATCTAGTGCCGTCTCTGATGAGGCACGGGCAATGTATAATGCAGCCAAGGCCAAAGGATATTATATGCAATATGGAGGATTGACTTTTTGGACGCCAAATATTAATATTTTTCGCGACCCTAGATGGGGACGTGGACAAGAGACTTATGGAGAGGATCCTTATCTAACATCCATTATGGGGTCTTCATATGTTAGGGGGTTGCAAGGTGATAACCCTGACTACTTGAAAACAGCTGCTTGTGCAAAACATTTTGCTGTTCATAGTGGGCCAGAAAAATTACGCCATGAATTTAATGCAGTTGCTACACCACATGATTTGTGGGAGACTTACTTACCCGCATTTAAAGCACTTGTTGAGACAGGGGTAGAGGCAGTAATGTGTGCATACAATAGTACCAATGGTGAACCTTGTTGCGCTAATAATTACTTGATAACTGACGTTTTAAGGAATAAATGGGGATTTCAAGGGCATGTTTTAAGTGATTGTTGGGCTATTGTTGACTTTTATAATGGTCATAATGTGGTTTCAACTTCCGAAGAGGCAGCGGCACTTGCAATAAAAAGTGGAGTAAGTCTTAACTGTGGGAACACCTATCCATCGCTACCGGAGGCGGTCACCCAAGGACTTGTTACTGAAAAGGAAATTAACCACGAATTGGCTATTTTGTTGAAAACTCGATTTAAATTAGGACTTTTCGATCCTGATGGAAGTAATCCATACGATAATATTCCCTATGATGTTATAAATAATGCAGAACATAGGAAACTGGCTAGGGAAGTAGCTCAAAAGAGTATTGTTCTATTAAAAAACAATGGGGTGTTACCATTGAAAAACGACTTATCCAAATACTTTATAACTGGTCCGCATGCAGCCAATGCTGACATTTTAATGGGAAATTATTATGGCGTAAATCCTCAAATGGTAACAATATTGGAAGGTATTGCCAATGCTATCGCCCCTGGTAGTCAGCTTCAGTACAGGATAGGGGCATTATTAGATAGACCAAATGTGAACCCACAGGATTGGGCTACTGGAAATGCTGGGAATAGCGATGCTACAATTGCTGTTTTAGGTATCTCAGGACTTTTGGAAGGTGAAGAGGGAGAATCCATTGCCTCAACGACGTTTGGCGATCGCCTTGATTATAACTTACCACAAAATCAAATCGATTTCCTTGCAAAACTTCGTCAGGCAGCAGGTAAAAAACCTGTAATTGCTGTAATTACAGGGGGAAGCCCTATGAACCTTACAGAAGTAACTGATTTAGCTGATGCTGTTCTATTCGTTTGGTATCCCGGAGAAGAGGGAGGAAATGCAGTTGCTGATGTTGTTTTCGGAAAGGTATCGCCTTCTGGGCGCCTGCCCATTACTTTCCCAAAAACGCTTGATCAGCTCCCGCCTTATGAAGATTATTCAATGATAGGAAGAACTTACAAGTATATGAATGAAGATCCGTTATTTCCTTTTGGATATGGATTGAGCTATACAAACTTTACTTATGGGGACGCTAAAGTCTCATCAAACTCAAATGCCAAAGGGGATAATGTTACCATTTCGGTTACAGTAACAAATTCTGGCAACGTGGACTCTGACGAGGTTGTTCAACTTTATGTTTCAGATTTGGCGGCATCGGTTAATGCTCCAAATTTTCAGCTTCAGGGAATAAAACGCATATCATTAAAATCTGGAGAATCTAGTGAAGTGACTTTTGAAATGACGCCAAAAATGTTTGAAATTGTTGATAATGATGGTAATTCTTTAATAGAACCTGGGGATTTCAAGATTTATGTTGGCGGATCTAGCCCTATGAAGCGAAGTTTTGAACTTGGTGCCCCAAAAATGGCTGAAGCTTTAATTACTGTAAATTAATTGTATTAAACTTTACATCTATTTGAGGATTCCCTAATCACAATATCTGTATTTAAAATTGTAATTTCAGAGACATTATCACCTAAATTATTGATGGAATGATCCAAAATTCTTTTTGCAGATAACTTGCCCATTTTTTGGGCTGGATGTGTAACTGTTGAAAGACCAGGATCGACAATTGAAGCTATTGGATCATCATTGAAGCCAATAATTGCTAATTCGTCAGGAATTTTTATCCCCTTTTTCTTTGCTGTTATAATGGCACTCACAGCGGCAGTATCATTCGATGAAAAAATACCGTCAGGTGGATTTGGTAATTGCAGAAGTTTTTTAGTTGCTTTTTCACCCTCTTTAAAATCTAAGGTATTAAAATATATAATTAGATTTTCATCTAATACAAGATTATTATCTTTTAAGGCATCAACAAAGCCTTTCTTACGTTCAGCATAAATATTTCTATGCTGTGCACCTGCAAAATGTGCGATTCGCTTACACCCTTGGTCTATTAAATGTTTTGTTGCCTTATATCCTGCTGAATAATTATCTATTATAACGCGATATGAATTAAATTCATTGGGGACCCTATCCACAAAAACTATTGGGATCCCCTTATCAATAAATTGATCAAAATGCGAAAAATCAGTCGTTTCCATGGCTAATGAAACAATCAGTCCAGCTATTCTGCTATCATATAATGTTTTGGCATTGCTAACTTCGTTTTCATATTTATCATTTGACTGACTTATAATGACATTATATCCAGATTTTCTTGCTATTTCTTCAACCCCACTAATTAATGAAGATATGAAAGGCCTATTGATACGTGACATCATCACACCTATAGTTTTACTTCTATTATTCCTTAACCCTGCTGCAAGTGAATTTGGTCTGTAATTCATTTTTTTGGCAGCATCTTTAACCACTTTTATTGTTTTTTTGCTAATACTCTTGTGATTACTGAGAGCCCTAGAAACTGTAGAAGGAGAATAATTTGTTTTTTTAGCAACATCGTAAATTGTCACTTCTTTTTTTGATCTCATATTTGATATTTTAAAAAATAAATAACATTGGATAATTTGTTATTTAAATGAATTTTGTTAAAAAAACAATTTACATAAATTAAGTTAAAAATATTATCTTGTGTGTTTATACTATAAAGTTGTTATTTATATCTTTAGGTGTTTTTAATTATATGAAATTTTTATTTAATGAATTAAATTTTATATTTATGCAATCGATTTAGAATATTTGAAATATAAAAACATCATTAAATATAAAAAATAATATTAACTATTAATGAAATATTTTAGATTAATAAACATGCAATCGATTGAATTAATAATACAATTAAACTAATAGTGTAAAAATACAATATTTTATGTATTTCATTGGATATGATTTAGGAAGTTCATCAATAAAAGCAGCATTAATAGAAGCTAATTCTGGAAAAGCTGCTGGCGTGGTGCAATCTACTGAATCACCAGGCAATTTTACCCTTTCAAAATTGAAATGGGTAAAAGACAACGAGACTAAAGATTTTGTTATTGAGTTGCAATTACATTGAAATGGTCAATCCGTTCACTGCAATAAAGCTAAAAAGACCCTGAACATTAGTAGAAGTGCATTTTTTTGGGAATGCCTTAAATGCCTTATTACTTATATAATACAATAATTTCATAGGTGTAAATGTGCTGTCAATTCATAGTTAAATTTATAAAAATGTATATCCAAGTGGATAACGTAAAATTTAGTGTTAATTTTTATGCTTTTAATCAATAAGTGTTATATTTACACTTTTAATTAAAAATCGATGTATTACATTGGTTATGATATAGGGAGCTCATCAATAAAAGCAGCATTAATAGAAGCTAATTCTGGAAAAGCTGCTGGCGTGGCACAATATCCTGAAAGGGAGATGGCCATACTTTCTTTGGAAATAGGTTGGGCAGAGCAAGACCCGGAATTGTGGTGGGAATACACCTGTAAAGTAACCCAAAAATTGTTAACCCAAACAGGAATTGCTTCCAAAAAAATAAAAGGAATTGGGATCTCATATCAAATGCACGGACTGGTGATTATTGATAAGGACCAAAAGGTGTTGAGACCTTCCATTATTTGGTGCGACAGTCGTGCGGTCGAAATAGGGAATTCCGCTTTTGAAGGTTTGGGAGAAGATCAATGTATGTCCAATCTCTTGAATTCACCCGGTAATTTCACCCTTTCAAAATTGAAATGGGTAAAAGACAACGAGCCTAAAGTCTTTGAAAAAGTTGATAAAATAGTGTTGCCGGGAGATTTCATAGCACTTAAATTAACAGGTGAGGCAACAACTACAATTCCAGGATTGTCTGAGGGCATCATGTGGGATTTTAAACAAAATAAGCTAGCTGATTGGCTGTTCGAATATATGGGAATCAGTACCAGTTTAATTCCAACCCTTGTACCAACATTTTCAAATCAAGGGGCTGTTTCAAAAAGAGCATCTAATCAAATAGGGCTTCCAGAAGGTATTCCCGTTTTGTATAGAGCAGGGGATCAACCCAACAATGCATTGTCTTTAAATGTGTTCCACCCAGGGGAAATAGCGGCAACGGGAGGGACCTCCGGTGTTGTTTATGCTGTTACTGACAATTCAAAAACGAAGGAAGGTCTAAGGGTCAACAATTTTGCACATGTAAATTATACCAAGGAAAATCCGAGAATTGGCAAGCTTTTGAACATCAATGGAGCAGGAATACAATATAGTTGGATGAAAAACCTAATCGCACCGGCCAATTCGTATAACGACACGAATGAATTGGCCTCCAATGTTCCCGTTGGGTCCGACAATTTGCGAATCCTTCCTTTTGGCAATGGCGCTGAACGTATGTTAAATAACAGAAATATCGGATCAAGTATTATCAACCTAAACTTCAATAAACATCAAAACCAACATTTATTCAGGGCAGCTCTGGAAGGCATTGCTTTTGCCTTTGTTTACGGCATTGACATTTTGAAAGGTGATGGAGTTGAAGTTTCCGGAATGCGAGCTGGGAATGACAATCTTTTCCGTTCAGAAATATTTTCAAAAACCATTGCAACTTTAATTGACTCCGAAATAAGCATCATAGATACGACAGGTGCTATTGGCGCTGCAAGAGCGGCTGGAGTTTGTATGGGAGATTTTTCTACATTAGAGGAGACATTTTCCGATAACGAATTGGTAATGACGTACCATCCATTAAAAGATAATCAGATGTACATTGACGCATTTAGTTCGTGGGTCAATGATTTAGAAACCAGATATAACAATTAAATAAGCTTTATTATGTCATTAATAGGAGACAAAGAATATTTTAAAGGGATAGATAAAATAAAATACGAGGGGCAATTTTCGGACAATCCCTTATCATTCAAGTTCTATGATCCAGAGAAGGTGGTCGCCGGAAAAACGATGAGGGAGCATTTTAAGTTTGCCATTGCCTACTGGCATACGTTCTGTGGGCAAGGAGCAGATCCTTTCGGTTCTGGGACCCAAAATTTTGCATGGGATCAATCTTCAGATCCCGTTCAGGCAGCCAAGGACAAAGCTGATGCTGCTTTCGAGTTTTTTGAGAAAATTGGGTTTGACTATTTCTGTTTTCACGATTTTGATTTGATAAAGGAAGCTCCAACCTTTGCCGAATCTGAGAAACGGTTGCAGATTATTGTGGATTATGTGAAAGAAAAAATGCAAGCGACCGGAAAAAAATTGCTTTGGGGAACCGCCAATTGCTTTTCAAATCCTCACTACATGAACGGTGCTGCCACCAACCCTGATTTTAACGTGGTGGCAAGAGCAGGCGGACAGGTAAAATTGGCTTTGGATGCCACCATGGCGTTGAATGGAGAGAATTATGTGTTTTGGGGCGGACGCGAAGGCTATATGTCCTTGCTGAATACCGATATGGGCAGGGAACTGGACCACATGGCGCAATTCTTGGCCATGGCCAGGGATTATGCGAGAGGTCAGGGCTTTAAAGGAACATTCTTTATAGAGCCCAAACCCATGGAGCCTTCCAAACATCAATATGATTTTGACACGGCCACAGCAATTGGTTTCCTTCGTGAGTATGGTTTGGATAAGGATTTTAAGATCAATGTTGAGGTTAACCATGCTACATTGGCACAGCATACCTTTCAGCATGAACTGGAAGTTGCTGCAAAAGCCGGAATGTTGGGCAGTATTGATGCCAACAGGGGAGATTATCAGAACGGTTGGGATACGGATCAATTTCCAAATAATATTCTGGAGACTACTGAGGCTATGTTGGTACTGTTAAAAGCTGGAGGTCTACAAGGAGGAGGAGTCAACTTTGATGCAAAATTAAGAAGGAATTCAACGGATGTGGAGGATATGTTTTACGCTCATATTGGTGGTGCGGATACCTTTGCGAGAGGGTTGATCATTGCCGATAAAATTATAAGGAAATCCCCTTATGAATCGATGAGAAAGGAACGCTATAGTTCATTTGATTCCGGAAATGGAAAAGACTTTGAAGATGGGAAACTGAAACTTATGGATTTATACAAAATGGCACAAGAACATGGTGAATTGGAATTGAAAAGCGGCAAACAAGAATTATTTGAAAATATTCTAAATCAATACATTTAAAAACTAACTAACTAAAATTATTATATGGAAACCGTTTTGCAAACTTTGGATTGGTGGGTATTGGGACTTTACTTTGCGGCACTTATTGGTGTGGCAGTCTGGGTAGTCCTTAAGAGAAACAAGAATACCGAGGATTATTTTCTCGCTGGTCGAAATGTAGGTTGGTTCGTCATTGGTGCCTCAATATTTGCGTCAAATATTGGATCAGAACATGTTGTGGGTCTTGCCGGAACTGGATTTGAATCTGGCACACCCATGGCCCATTATGAGCTCCACGCTTGGATTGTTCTCCTCTTGGGTTGGCTATTTTTACCCTTCTACATGAGAAGCGGGGCCTTTACAATGCCTGAGTTTTTGGAGAAACGTTTCGATAGTCGTTCACGTTGGTTTTTATCCGTGTTTTCCTTGGTTGCCTATGTTTTGACAAAGGTGTCCATAACCATTTATGCAGGAGGAATTGTGGTATCTGAATTGTTGGGAATTCCGTTTTGGTATGGTGCCATAGGCGTTGTGGTATTTACAGGCATTTATACAGTGATAGGAGGAATGAAAGCGGTTATTTATACTGAAACACTTCAAACCATTATTCTTATTTTGGGATCTGTGATCATTACTTATTTAGGATTGAAAGAAGTAGGCGGATGGGGTCAATTTCAGGAAACGGTAAGAAACGCCAGTCCCGAACATTTCAATATGTGGCGATCCATGTCGGATCCCGATTTCCCTTGGACAGGTTTATTGTTTGGCGGAACCATTGTGGGCATTTGGTATTGGTGTACGGACCAGTATATTGTACAGCGAACCTTGGCCGCTCATAATATTAAGATTGGGAGGAGAGGTGCCATTTTTGGAGCCTATTTAAAATTACTTCCCATACTTATTTTCTTGATTCCGGGGATTATAGCTTTTGCCCTAACCATTCAACACCCAGAAATTTATAGTGTTGAAAGAGCCGATAGAGCCTTTCCAATGTTGGTAAAAACATTACTTCCTGTTGGACTAAAAGGATTGGTTGCCGGTGGATTGATGGCAGCACTTATGAGTTCGTTGGCTTCGGTGTTTAACTCCTGTTCCACAATTTTCACCATTGATATTTATAAAAAATTGAGACCGGGAAAAACCGAAAGGCAATTATTGACCATTGGTAAAATTGCCACAACAATCATCGTGTTTTTAGGGATCATCTGGATTCCGATTATGGATAAAATAGGTGGCGGTGTGATGTACCAATATTTGCAGAATGTGCAGTCCTATATTGCACCTCCCGTGACCGCAGTATTCCTGTTGGGGATTCTTTGGAAGCGGATCAATTCCAAAGCCGCAATAACGACTTTATTGGCTGGTTTGGTGCTATTGATTTTGAGGTTGGGTTCTGAGATTTATTATCAACCACAAATCGTTTCGGGTGAGCATGCAGATGGATTAATGTTCGCATTTGCCACCATAAACTTTGCGCACATGGCTATTTTCATGTTTGTGTTTTCTGTTATCCTGTGCGTTTCTGTGAGTTTGGCCACTGCCGAACCCGATTATAAGCGAATTTCAGGATTGTCATTTGGGACCCTTACGGCTGAAGATAAAGCGATCTCCAAAGGAAGTTATACTGCTGTAGATGTGATACTTTCAGTGGTCTTGGTCATTTTGGTAATCTTTGTTTTGTCTTATTTTACAGGCTGATTTTAAATGGTTTTCCGCAAAGGTTAAAAGCCGAAAAGCGTATCAAACCTATTTAGAATTAAGACAGGTGTCCTTGTGGCGTAAAATCAAGGCAGTCTTATCATTAAAACTTTGCCTGCCTGTCACACCTACGGTGTACCCATAAATATTTTTAGAAATTTAGCTACAAATATTTGCCACGAACCTGCCGGCAGGCAAGTACACAAATTTCTGCCTTTACCAAAGCCTGCAAAGGCTTGGAATTCGTGTAATCTCTAGTGTTTTGTTGACTTTTAATATGTAAGGCATGTTCATTTTGATGTGTGTTTTTTAAATATTTATGAAAATTTCACGGATTTATCACGCCGACTGCGTGATTTATCAAGAAATGATTCGTGAATTAGTGGCGTTTTAAAGATGTGGGTACACTGTAGCTGTCGCACGTTCAAAATGGTGGCCAAAAGGTTACAAACATGACTACAAAGAATAAGGAATGTCTTTCAGAAAAATGATAAATGCATTATTATATGATGAATGTCATGTTCTGTGAAATTTCAGCAAAGTATCTTTAAAGTTTTATGTTTTGCTAAACAAACCCTATGAAAAAGACACATTCCTTCCACATTCCCGTAATGGGCATTGGATTTACAATAGACACACCATTAAAGGTCGCCCAATACGGCATTGATTCGGTTATTTCTTTGGTTGACGATATTCTACTGGAGAAACTCAGAAAAATGTACAGTGAAAAATTTGAGATTCCCTATAAAGAAATTACAGATAAAATAGATGATTTTAGGGCCAAAAGAATCACGTCATATTTAAATTTAATAAGCGATTTGGCCGAAAAAAATTTTCAAGCTTTAAAAAATGCCTCCTTTGAGAAAAGCACCGAAATCAAAAAATATATAGCCATGCTTCCTGATGGGTCCTCGTTAAGAACGGAGTTCAATACACTAATGGAAAGCAGTTTTGATATCTCAGAAATTAAAAATTGGGCAAGCAAGAATTTAACCATGGGGCATATAGATGTCAATATCATGACCAAGGTGGATAAAGACAACTATAAAAAAGGCATAAAATTGCCAATGGAATACAATGATGCCCATGCAGCATTACGGGGCTTTGCGCAAAGCAAGTTGAAATCCTCTGTGATACTTTCGGCGGGGATGAACCCACGGTTGTACACTTACATGGGCCAGTTTGATGATTTTTATCCAAATGGAAATGGCCATTTCAACAAGAAAATTATTTTAAAGGTCAGTGATTATAGATCGGCACTGATTCAGGGGAAATTCCTAGCAAAAAAAGGGTTGTGGGTTTCAGAATATCGCATTGAATCCGGTCTTAATTGTGGGGGTCATGCCTTTGCGACGGACGGTTATCTTTTGGGGCCGGTTCTACAGGAGTTTAAAGAAAAACGGGAAGAATTGAAGACCTCCATTCAAGATATTTTAAACCAAGAATTGGAGCATCAAGGGCGTGTGATTTCAAAACAGCCGTTAACCATAAAAATTTCAGCTCAAGGCGGTGTTGGTACAGACGAAGAGCACGAGTTTTTACTGGAACACTACCAATTGGATTCCATTGGTTGGGGAACCCCTTTTTTATTGGTTCCGGAAGCCACCACGGTCGATGAAAAAACATTGCACCAATTGGCTCAAGCAAAGGAAGATGATTTGTACTTAAGTGATATTTCACCATT
>DASWKU010000451.1:0-22211 GCA_036396455.1 Flavobacteriaceae bacterium | reverse complement strand
TGATTTTACACAGAATATTTTTGGCCAAATGCCTGCCTTGTTGCTGGGCCACTGGAGCGAGCATTGGAAGTCCTTTTGGATTATCTTCAGTGATACAAGCGGCGACATCACCTATGGCAAAAATGGAATCGGTACGCAATACTTGGTTAAATTCATCCACCAAAATACGATCCCCTGAAACGATACTTTCCTTTGGAAGCCCATCAATAGGCGCACCTTTAACACCGGCAGTCCAAATTACCGTATCAGTATAAAATATGTTACCTGAAATATCGGATAATTTATCGTTTATATAGGAATTGATCCTAGAGTTTAATTTTACATTAATGCCCATTTGTTTTAAATATTCCAGACTTTTTGCAGAAGCCTCTTGCGACATCATTTTCAACACCCTATCATTGGCTTCGTATAAATTAATGCGCATTTTGGAAACGTCCAGGTCTGGAAAATCCTTTGGGACCACATATTTCTTCATTTCTGCAAGGGCACCGGCAATTTCAATACCGGCAGGCCCTCCTCCAACAATGGCAATGCTTAAAATTTCATCCAGCATTTCGTCTTTGGGCTTTGCCAAGGCTTTTTCAAGATTCTGAAAAATAAAATTTCTGATATTTAGGGCATCCGGAATGGATTTGAGTGTAAAGAGTTCATTTTTAATGGGTTCAAGATTAAAAAAATTGGTTTGGCTTCCAGTTGCTATTATAAGATAATCATACGAAAATACTCCAGTTGAAGTTTGAAGCTGCTTCAATGTTGTATCTACAGATTCTACAACAGCCATCCTAAACCGTACATTTTTATAGCCCCTAAAAATCCGCCTCACTGGATAAGCAATACTGTAAGGCTCCAAGCCTCCTGTAGCAATTTGGTACATTAACGGCTGAAAATTGTGGTAATTGTTTTGATCGATCAACAAAACATCCACAGGTTTGTTTTTAAAAGATTTTGCCATGGCTACACCACCAAAACCTGCACCAATGATTACAATCCTTTGCTTTTCACCCATGTATTTTGAAACTGATCAGAATTTTTATTTAAAGGTATAAATATTTGATCATTTAAAAGTGGAAAAAATAAATTCAATTCAATATTTATGAAGTAACTTAGTAACCGCATTTGAAAAAACTGCGATTATAATGAGTAGATAAAAAATGGCTGGGAAAAAAGATTTGGATTTCACCTATAGCACCATCGACAAGATTTTTCGTTTGAGTATGGGTGAGACCGGTGATTATAGTGGGGCAAAATATGATGGGGATTTTTCGATGTCTTTGGAAGAGGCCCAAAGAGCAAAACATAAATTTATTGCGGACAGCCTTCACATTAAAAAAGGGAGCAAAGTACTGGATATGGCTTGTGGTTGGGCACCGTTTACCAGATATATTGTAGAAGAAAGAGGTGCCACAAGTATTGGTCTGACCCTGTCCCAAGGTCAAGCGGATGCCTGCCAGAAAAATGGTTTTAATGTTTTGGTGAAGGATTGCCGCTACGTTAAACCCGAAGATTTTGGTATGTTTGATGCCATTACCTGTATTGGGGGATTGGAACATTTCTGTTCCGTTGAAGAATGGCAACAAGGAAAACAGGAAAAAGTATATAGCGATTTTTTTAAGACTTTGTACAATCTATTACCTATTGGTGGGCGGTTTTATATGCAAACCATGACCTTTAGTAAAAATATGATCGATTTTGAGGAGTTGGATGTCAATGCCGATAGGAATTCAACAGCTTATATTATGGCATTAATGGTAAAACAGTTTCCGGGTTCGTGGTTGCCTTATGGTCCAGAAATGGTGATCCGGAATGCTGAGCCCCATTTTAAATTAATTTCCAAAAGCAGTGGCCGGTTGGATTATATAGAAACCATAGGCCAATGGAGAAAAAGGTTTAGAAAGTTTAATTTGAAAAAATATGGATTGTACCTATCCCTTATTCCAAGATATATCACCGATAAAGAATTCAGACATTTAGTGGCCATATTTAAAGTAAGCCCAAACCGTGTGTGTTTTGAACGCGAAGTCATGGATCATTACCGATTGGTATTTGAAAAAGTATAGTGCACAAATAAAAATTTAAATCACCTTTATTTATCTGTTCCAACACAATTTATCTTATCTTTACAGCGTTATACAGATAGATAGCTTTCTTTTTATTAATCACTTCCATCTTTAATTTAATTTTTGCTCTTCTAAGTAAATTATTAGCAATAGTGCAGTACATCCTTTATTGGCCAAAAAAAGTTAGATAAACCGATTTCAATGTTTTATTTGGCGATAAACAAAAGTTTAAACAGTATCATACATCCAACATTTTCTAAAGCAACGGGCGCAGAATTTTCAAAAGCGTTAAGAAAAAGGGTCAATACTTATTTTAAAACCCATGATATGAGCAAAAATGCCAACAGCAGTATGTTTGGCAAGACCATACTCATGCTTTCTGCTTTTTTTGTTCCATTGGTTATTATAAATATTGGAATCGTTTCGAGTGGTTGGCTACTTTTTTTATTGTATATCATAAGTGGTTTGGGAATGGCCGGAATAGGTATGGGCATTATGCACGACGCCATTCACGGGTCCTACTCCAATAAACGAAAGATCAATACGCTAATGGGATATACCTTTAATCTCATTGGAGCCAATGCCACGGTTTGGAAAATACAGCACAACATACTTCATCATACATATACAAATATTGAACATTCGGATGACGACATTAATGCGCCATTTTTTTTGCGGTTTTCACCTCACGCCAAAAAATATTGGTCACACCAATTTCAGCATATATATATATGGTTTTTTTATGGTTTGGCCACCATTTCATGGGTAACAACCAAGGATTTTGTGAGGTTAAATCGCTATCATAACATGGGCTTTTTGGATCAAAAAAATGAATTTAGAAATGCCTTAATGAGTATGATCGGATGGAAATTGGTATACTATTCATACGCCTTAATTATACCACTTATTATGGTGCCATTACCATGGTGGCTTATAATTTTGGCATTTTTAAGTATGCATTTTATTACCGGTCTTTTAATAAGTATTGTGTTTCAGTTGGCCCATATTATGCCAAGTGCCGAATTTCCGCTTCCTGATGAAAATGGACTTATTGCCGGAGATTGGTATACCCACCAGTTTGCAACCACGTGTAACTATTCTCCCGGTAGCCGACTTTTTACTTGGCTGATCGGCGGATTGAATTATCAAATTGAACACCATTTACTGCCCGGGGTTTGCCATATTCATTACAAAAAATTATCTAAAATTGTAAAAAATACTGCCAAAGAATACGGAATGCCATATCATTCCAAGAAAACATTTTTTTCGGCATTATGGGCCCATGCCAAAATGCTTCGAAAGTTAGGGACTATGCCACAAATCCCTGTATTGAATTAAGTTGATATACAAGCTTTGGATTAATCAATAAATTACCGTTTCATAACCATTTCATTTTTGGAATTAAATCTTATCTTTAAAAAATTTAAATTCCAATCCTATGTCAACCAAAAAAATTGTGATGGTCCTTGCATTGTTTACTGTAGGACTATCTTTTTCTCAAGCAGAATTCAACAGTACCAAAAAAGCCATTATTGCATCTATAGAAATGCATAAATCCAACCTTATCCAGATCAGTGATGAAATTTGGGGATTGGCCGAAACCGCTTTTGAGGAACACCAATCTTCAAAGATTTTGGCCGATTATGCCGAAGCCCAAGGCTTTAAAGTGGAACGTGGTGTTGCCGGTGAGCCAACCGCTTTTGTGGCCACTTATGGTTCCGGAAAACCCGTGATCAGTGTGCTGGGCGAATTTGATGCCCTTCCGGGCCTGTCACAAAAAACAGAACCTACCAAAAATCCAGTGATCGACGGCAACCCCGGTCACGGCTGTGGCCACAATCTGTTTGGTGCAGCCAGTTTGGGTGCTGCCGTGGCCATAAAGGAACAGATTGAAAATGGCACGCTTAAAGGAACTGTTATCTTTTTTGGAACGCCAAGTGAAGAAAAATATTTTGGCAAAATATGGATGGTGAATGCAGGATTATGGAAAGATGTGGATGTGAATGTGAGTTGGCATCCGGGAGCAAATATTGAAGCTGATGTACAAAGTACCTTGGCACTGGTAGATTTTAAGGTCGAATTTTTTGGGCAAGCCGCACATGCTTCAGCTGACCCATGGAATGGGCGCTCTGCCTCTGATGCTTTGGAACTTTATGCTTCAGGAATCAATTATTACCGAGAACATGTCAAACCAACCGTAAGGATGCATTATGACATTCAAGATGCCGGAAAAGTTGTGAATGTGGTACCCGATTACGCTAGAATTTGGGTGCGTGTTAGAGACACAAAACGTTCAGGGATGTTGCCGGTTTATGAACAGGTCAAAAAAATGGCCGAAGGGGCAGCCATTATGGCAAATGTAGATTATAAGTTTTCTTTGATCTCTGGAATTTATGAAACCTTGGTCAACAGAGAAGGCGGAAAGATCATGCAGTCCAATTTGGAACTTTTGGGACCCATCACCTATTCCGATGAAGAGATTGCCTTTGGAAAACATATACAGGAAGCTACAGGTAAACCCCAAGTGGGATTTGATAGTACAGTAAAACCTCTTGAGGACACTAAAGAAGATCCAGGCGGTGGCTCCACCGATGTTGGTGATGTGAGCTGGAATGTGTCGAATATTAATTTAAGTGTCACCACCGCTCCTAAAGATACCCCTTGGCACTCATGGGCCGTTGTGGCCTGTGGTGGGATGAGCATTGGCCATAAAGGTATGGTCTATGCTGCCAAAGCTATGGCCATGACTATGGCCGACCTTTTTGAAAAACCCGAATTGGTGGCCAAAGTAAAGGCCGAATATAAAGATCGTAAAGGGGATGAAGTGTATGAAGCGATAATTCCAGATGGGCCGCCGCCAATTGACAATAAATAAATGCTAATTGATTGTGGCCCACATTGGCATAACCATCGATGTATCCTAATCAGGATCGCTGCAATACAAGAATCAAGAAACTAGACCTCTGTATGCTCTAGGCTACTTGTTTAACTGCTATAATTTGATTATCAATACATTCATCCGAGGCAGGGACTCGGGGGAATTCTAATCATTAAATATTATGGATCATGATTAACCTTTTCACACCCTTACTCAGGAATGTTTTTATCATATTTTGTTCTATATGGAACCCGGTTTTCATGTTTGCACAAAACACTCAGGTCTATGTCTCTGCCCATCCCGATGATTGGCAATTGTTCATGAATCCCAATGCCTATTTCGATTTGCAAAAACCAGAAAACAAAGTTATCTTTCTGCATATAACAGCTGGAGATGCCGGTAGCGGTACAGGAAATACCAGTTATTATTTGGCACGCGAGGAAGGCAGTTTAAGAGCGATTCGTTTTTTGTGCAATGCCATCACTAATGACTTAAAGCAAGGTGCTGAAATGAGCGAAACCCAGGTTTTAATTAACAGTCATCTCGTTTTGCGCTATGGTTATGCCAATGCTGTTGCTTACTTTTTACGATTACCAGATGGTAACTTAACTGGTGTTGGCTATCCCATACATCGCCATGCAAGTCTAAAGAAATTTTATGAAGGTTCGGTGACTACCCTTTCAGCAATTGATAAAAGCACCAAATATCAGTCATTGGATGATTTAGTTGCAACCATTAGCGATCTTGTGACCTTGGAATCCAATGCAATTGGTGAAGTCTCTTTTAACATTGCCGACACCAATGCTGAAATAAACCCTGAAGACCATTCCGATCATATCCATTCCTCATTAATTATGCAAAAGGTTGCCAAGCAACTGAAAATACCATCCGTAAGACTGTATGAAGAATATGCCACCAATCTAAAAGACCAAAATGTTTTTGACGATGCTTTTCTAGTCTGTGCAGGCACTTGGGGAGCAACCGCATCGGGACTTTCCGATTATTATCACGACAGCACTTGGAATGAAGGCCACAATATTTGGATTGGACGCCAATACTTTAGGGATGTTTTACTTACAGATTTAAAAAAGGAATGAAGATTAGTTTGCTATTTTAGGTAACTTCCTTTAACTAACCCGCTCAATCTTGGCACCAATAGCCCTTAAACGTTCATCAATACGTTCGTAACCTCTATCAATTTGCTCAATGTTGTGAATGGTAGAGGTTCCTTTTGCGGAAAGTGCCGCTATCAATAAGGAAATTCCCGCCCGAATATCGGGAGAGGTCATCGTGGTGGCTTTCAAGGTCGATTTGTAATCATGGCCAATGACTGTAGCGCGATGTGGGTCACAAAGTATAATCTTTGCTCCCATATCAATCAATTTATCCACAAAGAACAAACGGCTTTCAAACATTTTTTGGTGCACCAAAACACTTCCCCTAGCCTGTGTGGCCACTACCAAAATGACACTCAGCAAATCGGGCGTAAATCCAGGCCAAGGGGCATCGGCAATGGTCAAGATGGAACCATCTATAAAACTTTGTATTTCGTAGCCATTGGTATGTGCGGGAATATGGATATCATCTCCTTTCCGTTCCACCGTAATGCCCAATTTTCTAAAGATGGTTGGGATAATGCCCAAATCGTCCCAACTCACGTTGGTGATGGTGAGTTCACTTTTGGTCATGGCCGCCAAACCGATCCAACTGCCTATTTCCACCATATCGGGCAACATGGTGTGTGTAGTTCCTCCAAGGCTTTCAACGCCTTCAATGACCAGCATATTAGACCCCACACCAGAAATTTTGGCTCCCATCCTATTCAACATTTTACACAATTGTTGAAGGTAGGGTTCACAAGCAGCATTGTAAATGGTGGTGGTCCCTTCAGCCAATACAGCGGCCATCACGATGTTTGCCGTTCCGGTAACCGAAGCTTCTTCAAGAAGCATATACGCACCTTTCAGCTTTTTGGCTTCCACACCATAAAACTGTTCTTCCTTGCTATATCTGAATTTGGCTCCCAAATTAATGAGGCCTTCAAAATGGGTATCCAAACGTCGGCGACCGATTTTATCGCCTCCCGGCTTTGGTATATACCCTCTGCCAAATCGTGCCAACAAGGGCCCTACAATCATGATCGAGCCTCTAAGTCCTTTGCCATCCACCTTAAATTCAGGGGATTCCAAATAATTTAAATTGACCTCATCAGCCTTGAACGTATAAGAGCCTTTACCAATGTTATGGATTTTAACGCCCAGCTTTCCAAGTAAAGTGATCAATTTATTGACATCAAGAATATCGGGAATGTTGTGAATGGTAACGTCTTCAGGAGTCAATAACACAGCACATAAAATCTGTAAAGCTTCGTTTTTAGCGCCTTGAGGTTGTATTTTACCTTTTAACTTGTGACCGCCTTCAATAATAAATGTTGCCATGAAGTGATTTAGTAGCGTTTTCTATTTCGGTTGGGACTGTTCTTTTTATGGTGCGCTTTTTTGCTGGAACTACCACTTGAACTAAACTTTTTCTTGGTACGCATCAAACTTGTAGCATCCGTTAAATCCTCTTGATTTTCTTTAAGGTCAATTTTTCCACCGGAAAGTTCACGCAAATGGTCGAAAATGACATCGTCTTCAACCGTGTCCTTGTTCCAATTCAAAAAACACTTTTTCATGTGGTTGGCAATGGTAAAAATCAAGGCCTCTTTTAAATCGCCTTCTTCCCAAGTGTTGGCCACATCGATCATGGTTTTGATGTTGTTGCCATAAAACCGGTATTTGGGATGGTTTTGTGGATATTTTAATGGATCGGGTCGAGATTGCAGTTCTTCCCTTGAAGGCTTGGGATAAGGCGAATCGGCATCCAGTTCAAAATTGGACATGATGAACAACTGGTCCCAAAGCTTATGCTGAAAATCGGGCACATCCCTCAAATGGGGCTGCAAATTTCCCATTACGGCAATAATGGCCTTTGACACTTTATCCCGTTCTTCCTTTGTTGGCAGTTCCTTGGCATAATTGATCATTTTTTGCATGTGCCTGCCATACTCAGGAATGATCAAATGTTCCCGTTCTGTATTGTATTCTAAATCGTCTATTAACATGTAATTCGTGTAGTATTTATGTTTGATGCATGAAGGTATTCCGCAGGTGTGCAAAATACAAAAAAAATAACAGGTGTCGTTTAATTTTACAAAGAAATTACGCCTTCAACCTGTTGCGCAACATCTTTATATTTTGAAATGACAGCATCGGGATCTTCCATTTGAACATTTATGGACACACTTGTGTATTTGCCATTTTTTGATTCTGTGGTCGTGATCACTGCTCCAAGATTGTCAAATAAATTTTCGATGGTCTTGATTTTATCGGCACTTGTGGGGACAATAAATTTATAAAGGTACTCTGACGGCCAACTTGAGGTATCGTATAACTGTTCTTTTAACTTTTTATAGAATTCCTCAGGATCTTGTTGTAAACTCATGAGCTTTTTTTTTCAGGTGCAAAGATACATTTTACTTTACATCTATTGTGCACTTGGAGTTTGAAATGGTGAATTTTAAGTGAAAAATTCTCGTTTTTGCCCCAAACCCTAAAGGGAGAAACTGAATTTTTCCAATTCGCCCTTTAGGGAGGGGAAAAATTGGAAAAATCGACCTAAATACATAACAGGTTACTTTACATTTTTTATTAAAGAATTTAATTCCGAATTTTACAGCTAAAATCTTGCCAATTTGAACGCTAAAAAAATTGTCATCACGGGAGGCCCGGGAACAGGTAAATCTACCATCATCAGCGAATTGGCCCGTCGTGCACACGTTTGTTTTGAAGAAATCTCCCGCCAAGTGACCTTGGAAGCCAGACACAACGGGATTGAACAGTTGTTTTTGACCGATCCGTTACTGTTCAGTGACTTGCTTTTAAAAGGACGGTTGCATCAGTTTAATGAAGCAAAAAATTGTAGTGCCAGTCATGTGTTTTTGGATAGGGGCTTGCCCGACGTTTTGGCCTACATGGATTATAATAAAACCGACCATCCAAATTATTTTAATGAAATTTGCAAAGCCAATGTATATGACCATATCTTTGTTTTGGCCCCTTGGCAGGATATTTATAAAAGTAACAATGAGCGTTATGAGAATTTTGAACAGGCCATTGAAATCCATGGCCACTTATTGAGCACCTATAAAAATTTTGGCTATCAATTGGTTGATGTCCCTTTTGGAAGTGTCAAAACAAGAACGGATTTTATTTTAGAGACTCTAAATTTATAACGATGTCACATCCCATTGAACTATTGGAGCAGTATTGGGGCCACACGGCATTCAAACCATTACAGGAGGACATCATTACTGCTGTTTTAAACCATGAAGACACCTTTGCTTTATTGCCAACAGGTGGCGGAAAATCGGTGTGTTTTCAAATTCCTGCTTTAATTAGGGAAGGGATCTGTGTTGTCATTTCCCCTTTAATTGCCCTAATGAAAGATCAGGTGACCAGCTTAAACCAAAAAGGCATTAAAGCCATGGCCATTACCAGTGGCATCAGTTATGACGAACTGGACACCCTTTTGGATAACTGTATTTATGGAAACTATAAATTTCTATACCTCTCGCCAGAACGCTTGCAACAAGATTTGGTACAACAACGTATTGAACAGATGCAAGTAAACCTCATCGCGGTTGACGAAGCCCATTGTATCTCACAATGGGGAAACGATTTTAGACCCGCCTATAAAAACATTGGTATTTTAAGACAACTGCACCCTCAAATAAACTGTATTGCCTTAACGGCAACTGCAAAAAAAGAAGTGGTTGGGGATATTTTAAAGGAACTCGATTTTATGGCCCCAAAAGTGTTCAAGGCATCCTTTAACAGACCCAATATTGCCTATCAGGTTTTGGAAGCTGAAGACAAAAACTTTAGGACAGAACAAATTTTAAATAAGCACAAAGGCCCTTCAATCATTTATGTGAGAAGCAGAAAAGCATCGGTTGAAATGAGCGCATTTCTGGAAAACAAAGGATTTTCTAGCACGTTTTTTCATGGAGGCATCCACACCAAGGAAAAGCAGGAACGGTTACAATTGTGGCTAAACGATAAAAAGCAGGTAATGGTGGCAACCACTGCTTTTGGAATGGGAATTGACAAACCCAACGTAAAAACCATCATTCATGTCAATCTTCCGGAAAGTCTTGAAAGCTACTATCAAGAGGCAGGAAGGGCAGGCAGAAATAACGAAAGAGCTTATGCCGTTATCCTAAAAAATGAATCCGATAAGGGAAACCTAAAAAACCAATTTTTAAATGCATTACCATCAGTGGATTTTATAAAGACCGTATATAGGAAACTGTGCAACTATTTTCAAATTCCTTATGGTGAAGGTGATCTTAGCACCCATCACTTCAATTTCAATGCATTTTGCAGTACTTATAATTTTAATGCCAATTTAGCTTTCAATACCCTACAGATTTTGGATAGGACCAGCATTTTAAAACTGTCCCAACACTTTAATTATCAAACCCAATTGCAATTTACGGTCAGTAATGAAACCTTGTTTGGATATATTGAAAGGCATCCGGATTTAGGGACCATCATCAAATCGGTTTTAAGAACTTATGGTGGTATTTTTGAACATCTTTTAAAGATAGATATTGGCATTATTGCCAACAAAGCCTCGGAAACAGAAGAACATGTGCTTGCGGCTTTAAACCAATTAAAAAAGGACCACATCGTTGCCTTTCATTTTTCGCATACCGATTCTGAAATCACCTTTTTGCAAGCTCGTGAGGATGACAAGACCATCAACCGTATCGCAAACATTGTAGAACAACAACAGCAACTTAAAACACAACAGATTCAGGCGGTCCTAGACTATGTTTCCAATGACACCCTTTGCAAAAACATCCAACTTCTACAGTATTTTGGAGAAGAACACCATGAAAACTGCGGTATATGTTCTGTTTGTCTAACAAAAAAACCTAATCAGGGCCTTAATTTTAAAGTTGTACAAAACCATATTATTTTAGCTTTGGAAAAACAGCCCCTGTCATCACGTATGTTGGTATCGCAATTGAGCCATAAGGAGAACGACATCTTGGAAGTTTTAAAAACGTTGGTTGAACATGATATTATAGAGGTTACAACGGCCAACACCTACAAAATAAAGTACACATGAGCAAAACATTAAGAATTGTTTTTATGGGAACCCCAGATTTTGCAGTGGCAACATTGGAGGGGCTATTACATCATGGATATAACATTGTTGGGGTCATCACAGCTCCCGACAAGCCAGCCGGCAGAGGACAAAAATTGACCCTATCTGCTGTGAAGCAATTTGCGCTTTCAAAACACCTGAACATTTTACAGCCCACCAATTTAAAGGATCCCAATTTTATTGAAGAACTCAAAGCGCTAAACGCCAATTTACAGATTGTGGTCGCCTTTAGAATGCTGCCCGAAGTGGTCTGGAGCATGCCAAAATATGGTACCTTTAACCTTCATGCCTCCTTATTGCCGAATTATAGGGGTGCGGCTCCAATACATTGGGCCATCATCAATGGGGAGACCAAGACCGGTGTCACCACATTTTTCATTGATGAAAAAATTGATACCGGGGCCATGATCCTTCAAGAAGCCATTGGTATTGAACCCGATGAAACGGTTGGGAGCCTTCATGATAAGTTAATGGTATTGGGACGGGATTTGGTTTTGAAGACCGTAAGGCTTATTGAAAATCAAACCGTCTCTACCACTATTCAATCAAAATCAGAAGATTTAAGGACTGCCTATAAACTCCATAAGGACAATTGCAAAATTGATTGGGAAGCTTCATTGGATCACATTTACAATAAAATTAGGGGACTGAACCCATTTCCCGGTGCTTGGTGCTATCTTAAAAATGGGGAAGAAGAACTCTCGATAAAATTATTTGAGGTTGAGAAAGAAACAAGTCGTCATGCCCTTGAACCTGGAAAAGTTTTAACTGGTAAAAACTATCTGAAAGTTGCTGTTAGGGATGGCTACATTTTGATCCACGGGATTCAACTTCCGGGAAAACGAAAAATGGACACGACATCGCTTTTAAACGGATTTCATTTTAATGAGGATGCCATAATGCTCTAGAACCCTCATGTTTACTGCTTTTTTGTAAAATCCGATGAAATGCGTGTCCTTTATCAACAAATGCTTTAAGTTATCAACAAAACCCTGCGTTTGACCAGTCATTGCTTGCATTAGCAAATTATCCGTACTAATTTGTATACGGTTTTCACAAAAAGGGGTGAACTTAATTATTTATTAATCATTAATTTTTTATTGTTATGAACAAATTAGATTTAGTCAATGGCATGGCAGAAGGCGCAGGAATAACCAAAACGGCTGCAAAGAAAGCATTGGATTCATTATTAAATGATATTGAAGTTGCTTTACAAAAAGGAAAACGCGTTTCGTTGGTGGGATTTGGTTCTTGGTCAGTTTCCAGGAGGGCTGCAAGAGAAGGTAGGGATCCACGAAACGGTAAGGCTTTAAAGATTAAAGCCAAAAATGTTGTAAAGTTTAAACCCGGATCGGACTTGGACAATGCTGTTAACTAGTATCATTTAAATTTTAAAATGGAAAAGCTCACATAATTGTGGGCTTTTTATCTTTGAAAATGTTGGTTTTTAAAAAAATATATATTAGATTTAGTTCGAAATCGTCTTTACTTATGATTACCCTAAAACCTAAAAAAGGACATTTACTTATTGCTGAGCCCTCTATCATTGGTGATGTTTCCTTTAACAGATCCGTAATTTTATTGGCGGATTATACAGAAGAGGGGGCCATTGGTTTTATACTTAACAAACCATTGGAATATACTTTGAATGATTTGGTGCCTTTGACCGAAGCAAAATTTAAGGTTTACAATGGTGGCCCTGTTGAACAGGACAATCTCTATTTTATACATAAGATTCCGGATTTAATTCCTGAAAGTATCGAGATTTCTTTGGGTATTTATTGGGGTGGTGATTTTGATATTGCTATAGAGCTTATCAATGAAGGTCAAATTACCGAGTCAGAAATACGGTTCTTTCTGGGGTATTCCGGCTGGGAACCAAAGCAGCTTGAAAAGGAATTGCAGTCCAACTCATGGATCGTTACTGTAAATGTCTATAAAAGCGACCTCATCAATAAGTCTGAAGACACATTTTGGAAAGAAAAAATGATGGAGCTCGGTGGTGACTATTCCATTTGGTCCAATGCTCCAGAAAATCCCAGTTACAACTAAATCAATTGTAGTTTAACGTTCAGCTTTTGTACTAAATCCTTTGAAACCTTATTCCCATAGGTTTTTTTTCTGTAGGTCGAAACAGGTTGTATGCCTTGTATCACATTGGTAATAAACAATTCGTCAGCTTTTTGAAGCTCAAAGGCAGAAACCGATTCCTCTAAAATTTCATAGTCATCGCTACTTTTTATAAGTTCCATCGTCTGTTTCCTCATGATGCCTTTCAAACAGCCATCCCCCAATGGTGGTGTTTTTATGGTCGCTCCATGTACCAAAAACAGGTTTCCATTTAAGGCCTCAACCACGTTTTTATTGGTATTCAACAACAGGCAATTGTCCAATCCGTTTTCATTGGCATAAATACTGCCCAAAACGTTGATGATTTTGTTGTTTGTTTTTAAGGTTGAAAGCAGGCCTGGGGCCACAAAATAGTCCTTGAACAAATCAACTGAATAGTTTAAATTGTCATTAACGGTATAGACATCATTTTTAATCTTTTCCGTTATAATGCTATAATTGATCTTCTGCTTTTCGGGATGGTACTTCCCTCCTTCCCCACGGTCTATATTGAACCTTACCCTGGTTGTTGATGAACTCAAATTATTGGCATTAAGGGTCTTCAAAATTTCTTTCTCCAAAAATTCCATGGTAAACGCCATGGGAATCTCCATACGCAAGATACGCATGGAGGCCATGAGCCTGAAGTAATGGTCTTCCCAAAACAGAATTCTGTTTTGTACAACTTTTATAGTTTCAAAAAGCGCATCACCAAACTTATATCCTCTGTTTTCAAGAGAAAGTCTGTTGGCATCATTTTCAAATATAGTTCCGTTTATATTGACCATAAAAAAGTCCCGATATCCCGATCCCGATAGCTATCGGGATTACGGGAGGGACAAATATATAACTTATTTATGGGCTGTTTAGGCAGAGCCCAAAACTTGTTTAAGATCGGAGATTTGATTTTCCCACAACATTTTTGCCTCATCCATTTCATCTTCATCAATAAAATCGGTAACAATTAATGACACATCTTTTGTAATATCGTCCACTTGAATCCTAATTTCAAAAAAGTAAGGATCATCTCCTTCTTCATCTTCCAGCCATCTAAACTTGATGCGCTCACCTGTTTTTTTACTTATCAATCTTGCTTGTTCTTCGGAATCGTTCCAAATAAAAGTAAAGACTTCGCCTCTTGAATTTACGTTATCGGCAAACCATTCTGAAAGACCAGAAGGGGTTGATATATATTGAAATAAAAGTTGGGGAGAGGCATGAATTGGGAACTCCATCTCGAACTTAATTTTTTCTTCCATAGGTAACATAAATTATCTTGCTCAAGATATACATTAATTATTATAGTATAAAACTAATTTTTCAAAAATTAATTAAAGCTCCCAAATGTTTGTTGCCAAATTTTTTGTTTTTATATTTGCAGCCGCATTGAAAACAAGGCGAGGTAGCTCAGCTGGTCCCTACGAAAGGCGAACGGCCTTTGTCGGGATGTCGACAAGCAGAGCTTCGTCGACATTAGAGCAAAAAAGAAATTAGGAAATGATTGTTTCCTTATATTTTAAATGGCGAGGTAGCTCAGTTGGTTAGAGCGTCGGATTCATAACCCGGAGGTCGGGGGATCGTGCCCCCCTCTCGCTACAACAGCAAAAACCCAGTACCTTCGTGCTGGGTTTTTTATTTTTGTGGGCACGAGGCAGATGAAGCACTGGACAGCGTTATTAATTTTTAATAGTAAAGATTCACAAACAACTCAAATTCAAGCCTACCTACTCAAAATCTTTTTAGTTACAAACTCATTAAAAAAGAAATCCCTATAAACATTCCCGATAGGGATTTCATTGTCACCAATATATACCGTATTGTTATCCACAGATTCAATGTGTTTTATATTAATGATATAGGATTTACTTACTCTAACAAACATATTTTTTGACAACTTATCATAAATAGTTTTAATATTCATAGCCGTAATCACTTTTTGGTTTTTTGTATGCATCACTACATAATCCTTTAAACCTTCAATGAAGAGGATAGTGTCAAAATGGATTTTAATTATTTTACGGTCGGCTCTGACAAAAAAGTAATCATCCGTAATATTTTCAATATTATTGTTGATGTCATCGGCTTTAAGCAGTTTTAAATAGGCCTGCGCTTTTTGTACGCCTTTTTGGAAACGATCCAATTTCACAGGTTTGATCAGGTAATCAATGGCGTCAACTTCATAGCTTTCTGTTGCAAACTCCGAAAAAGCCGTAGTGAATATAACCAGTGTTTCTTTTGGAATGGTTTTGGCAAATTCAATACCGTTTATTCCAGGCATTTGTATGTCCAGAAATATTAAATCAACAGCATTTTTAGTCAAAAATTTTTTGGTAGTATGGGGTCCATTAAAAGACCCTACAAGTTCCAAATGTTCCGTTTTGTCAACTAACATTTGGATTGCTTCTCTTGCCAAGGGTTCGTCATCTACTATAATGCACTTCATACTTATAATTTTATGGTTAAGGTAATACTATAGGCTTTCTTGTTATCCTCTATTTTTAAGCTGTGGGATTCAGGAAACAACAGTTCCAAACGCCGTTTAATATTCGCCAATCCCAAACCTCCAGATTTATGGACAGCTTTTAGAATGGGCTTTGAGTTAATGCACTTGAAAAAAAGTGTATCATTTCGAACATCAAAAAACAAATTCACATAAGATGATTTTGCAGAATCATTATTATGTTTTATGGCATTTTCCACAAACGATATAAATAACAAGGGTGGGACTAAAACCCCATTTAAATCACCTTCCTTGGATATCAGAAAATCAAAATTATCGCGTCTTACCTTTTCCAAATTTAAGAAATCTTCCAAGAAGTGAATGTCAGAAGTCAATAGAACGTTATCCCTTGTACTGTCATACAATTGATAACGCAGTAAATCACTCAATTTCACTAGCACTTGTGAAGCCTTTTCAGGGTCTTTTTTGGTAAGGACATTGGCATTATTGAGCATATTAAAAAGAAAATGTGGATTGATCTGGTTTTTAAGTTGCTCAAGTTCTGCTGATGTTTTAGACCTTTCCAATTCATAAATCAATTGCCTATCCACTATCCATTTCTGAAATAATTTTATAGACGATGAGGCAGCGATAAGCACCAAAATAAAAGCGTAAAAGAGAGGGATATTTAACCCATCCAAATTATATTCCGGGGCAAATAAATAGTAACCCACAAGGTAGATGGCCGTTGATACTATTATGACACCTAAAGTAAATAGGCAGTACAGTGCATATTTGTTTTTAAACAAAAACTTAGGAACCAACACGTACATATTGGTATAGAACAACAAAAAAAACAGCAATAGGTTTAACGCAGGCTCTCCAAGTTCCCCATTACTACTATATAATACCAAAATAATAGGTATAATAAGGAACAGGTGTCGATAAAGCCTGTATTTAGAAGATGTTAAAAAATCAAGCACCCTATTTTCATTATTAAATGGTTCTGGTAAAGTTTTATTCATTGTCATAAAGTTAGTGTGTAAATGTAAAACTTAAAAACAGCCACATTTAGTATTTTATACCAAAGCACTTCCATTTTATACAAAGCGTATAAACACATTAAGTCTTCTATTATTCTGAAAATTTTAAATACCACCTTCATAAATAGTGGTAAAACCCATTTTGTATAAAAAACAATCTGTTTGGTATAATTCAAAAAATAGATGTTCCCTTAAAATATAGTTTAGCCCTCAAATCAAAACATTTTAATTTAAACTGTATTAAATGATAAACAGAGTCCATTTTTATTTGCTTTTCTTCTTTGCGATTATATCCAGCGCATATTCGCAAGATAAGGTTACACTGAGCGGAACCATTTCTGATGCTGAAAACAATGAAACACTAATTGGGGTTAATGTATACTTTCCTGAAGCAAATGCTGGAGCGACAACAAATGAGTATGGTTTCTATTCCATCACACTTCCTAAAGGAGACTATACGATGTATGTCAGTTATTTGGGCTTTGCCACAATTACGGAAAAAATAACATTGATGCAGAGCATCCGTAAAAATTATACACTCTTGCCTGAAAGCAATAGCCTTGATGAAGTTGTGGTTACATCAAATAATCAGAAAGCCAATATTAAAAAGCCCGAAATGAGTGTGAACAAACTTTCCATAAACACCATAAAAAAGATGCCAGCGGTTCTAGGGGAAGTTGATGTGCTAAAATCCATTTTACAGCTCCCAGGTGTAACCAATGCGCAAGAAGGTGCGTCAGGTTTTAATGTTAGAGGAGGTTCGGTTGATGGAAATTTAGTAATGTTGGACGAAGCCGTAATTTATAATACCTCGCATTTATTTGGGTTCTTTTCTGTTTTTAATTCTGATGTTATTAAAGATATGAAATTGTATAAAGGTGGTATTCCCGCCAATTACGGAGGTCGGATATCATCTGTTCTGGATATTTATCAAAAAGAAGGGAATAATAGGGAGTATCACACAAGTGGCGGACTTGGATTAATCTCTAGCCGATTATTGGTGGAAGGTCCCATTGTAAAAGGAAAGAGTTCATTTGTAGTTGCCGGAAGGGGTTCTTATGCACATCTTTTTTTAAAACTGGCTGACGAACCAAACTCTGTCTCATTCTATGATATGAACGCCAAGCTTAATTATAAGATAAATGATAATAACAACATTTTTTTATCTGGCTATTTTGGTAAGGACAATATGAATTTCAATAATTTTCTTATCAATACCTATAGTAATAGCCTGTTTAATTTAAGATGGAACCACATATTTTCAGATAAGTTATTTACAAATGCATCTGCCATCTATAGTAATTATAATTATGGATTAAAAATAAGACCAGCCGGAATCAATTGGGAGTCGGATATTAAAAATTATAATTTCAAGTATGATTTTAACCATTATATATCAAGCAATTTTGTGTTGGACTATGGATTAAATTCCATCTATTATGAGTTTAATCCCGGTACTATCAAGCCTTTTGGCGATAATTCGAGTATCAACCCTGACCAGCTATCCAAAAAATACGCTTTTGAGAATGCAGTGTATGTAAGTGCCGAACATAAGTTGTCTGAAAAACTATCACTGAACTATGGATTGCGATACAGTAATTTTCAAAGATTAGGTGAGGAAGAAATTAGTACATACGCCAATAATGAACCCGTTGTTTTCAATCAGGAATTTCAGGTTTATGAGGAAGCTATCCCAACGGGTACAATTAATTATGGGAAGAATAAAAAAATTGCCAGTTTCGGTAATCTAGAGCCTAGATTTTCAATGGCCTATTCGTTGAACGAGAACCAATCCATTAAGTTGGGTTATAACCGAATGAGTCAATACATTCAATTGATTTCCAATACGGCATCTGCAACGCCATTGGATATCTGGTCACCCAGCGACCAGTATCTGAAACCGCTGATTTCTGACCAAGTGGCTTTGGGATATTTTAGAAATTTCAAGGATGGTGACTACTCATTGGAAACTGAGGTATTTTATAAAAAAATAAAAAATAAGGCAGACTATATCGATGGTGCTGAACTTGTGGCAAATGATAATATTGAAAGAGTGCTTTTAAATGGGGAAGCACGGGCATACGGTCTGGAAATAATGGCCAAAAAGAACACGGGAAAATTAACAGGATGGTTATCCTATATGCTTTCCAGGGCGGAACAAAGAACTCCGGGAAGGAATGTGAACGAACCTGGTATTAATAATGGCGAATGGTACAGGGCGAATTATGATAAACTACATAACCTATCACTTACGGCAGCTTACCAGTTTACAAAAAAGTGGTCTTTTGGTGGAATATTTACCTATCAAAGCGGTAAAGCAGCTACGTTTCCCAACGGTAAATATCAATATCAAGGAATGACAGTCGCAAATTATGGCGCAAGAAATGAGAACTCACTCTCAGCCTATCACCATTTAGATTTGTCGGCAACCTATACCCCAAAACCAGAAAAGACCAAAGGGTGGCAAAGCGAATGGGTGTTCAGTATTTATAATGGCTATGCAAGGAGCAATGCGGCATCCTACACCTTCGGACAAAATACTGATACCGGACAAAGTGAAGCCAGAAGAATGTCAATATTCGGTATTGTTCCCAGTGTAACTTTCAATTTTAAGTTCTAAAAACAAATTTTTAATACTACAAAAATTATATAAGATGAAAATATTAAATAAGATTCTAATACTAACGATAGGGCTGTTTTTATTAGCCTGCGAAGACGTAATCGAAGTCGATTTAGATACAGCCCCACCTAGACTGGTCATAGACGCATCCATTGATTGGGTAAAAAACACCTCGGGCAATGAACAAAAAATAACATTATCTACCACAACAGGTTATTACAGCAATGAATTCCCAACAGTATCGGGAGCAAACATAACGATAGCAAATTCATTAGGTACCATTTTTAATTTTATTGAAGCTTCCGGTACAGGAGAATATATCTGTACAGATTTTGAACCAATTATAGGAGAGACATACACCTTAACTATTTTATTAAATGGCGAAACCTACACTGCAACAGAAACGTTAATTGCCACACCTTCTGTTGAAGATACAATCGAGCAAAATAACGAAGGTGGCTTTGGCGGTGATGAAATCGAAATTACCTATTACTATCAGGATGATGGCACGCAGGAAAATTATTATCTCTATGGCATCAAAGCACCCGTTGTGGCTTTTCCACAATACGCTATTGAGAATGACGAGAACACACAAGGGAACTTAACACCTGTATATTACTCCCATAAAGATTTGAAACCTGAAGATGAAATAAACATCAAGTTATATGGCATTTCAAAAAGGTATTACGAATATTTCAAAAAAGTTCTAACAGCATCAGGTAATGACGATGGACCATTTCAATCCACTCCTACTGCGGTTCGTGGCAATGTCTTAAATCAAACCAACAGCGACAATTACACTTTTGGGTATTTTAGGTTATCTGAAGTTGATATTAAAAATTATGTAATCCAGTAAATTATATTGTTTCACCTGTTCAAATTTATTGTTTTTTATGGTCAGATGGAATTCGCCGTTGAACCTATCGGTTGATGTCAACCCAATTGTTATGGCTCATTTCATATTTAAAGTGAGTTCGATTTATATTTAGCTAACATATAGTTTTTTATCCAAATACTGTCAGGTCGAGCGCAAGGGAATATTACCACACAAAAGTCCCGATACTTCGCGCAGCAGTGGGGATTAGTTGCTTTCGTAGTGTATCAAAGTGAGTTCATCTACCTTTTTAAACTCAGCATCCGACGAAATTAATGGCAAGTCTAAATACAATGCTGTTGCTATAATTATACTGTCCGGAAGTTTAGTATTGTAAGTTTTTCGGATTCTTATTGTTTCCTGTTTTACTTCACTGTTTATTGTTATGGTTTTGCATTGGGACACAAATTCCTTAATGACCTTTTCTTCTTTGGTCGTAATGCCTTTGTAGGCCAATAACTCCAATTCCGTAATTACAGAAATATATAATTGCCTACCGTTTAATAATTCAGCCAATGTTTCATCTCCATTCAATAAATAGAGAATAATGTTGGTGTCCAAAAATAGTTTATTCCCATTCATTGCGAAGCTCTCTTTGCATGTCTAAAGCATCTTTTTTTAGGTTGATTTTCCCAACATATTTATAGACATCAACGCCTTTGGGTTTTAACTCTTTTGCCAAATGTTCCAATATACTTCTGATACTCTTTTTTGTAGCACCTTGCTTTATTGTCATTACCATAACGTTCTGTTTTTATATTACAAAGGTAATTTAATGTTTTTATTATTTATATGATGATTTTTATTTAATATTCTTAACTAAAGGGATGAAACGTATTTATTGTTTCGTGGAGACTTTCCAAGTCGTCCGGTTGGTGTCTTTCCGTTGGACCTATGTGGCGATGTCCTGCCAGATATTGAACTTCTCTTAAATTGCATTGTCACTCTAGCTCGCATTTGGTGGAGACTGGCCGTAATTTGTGGCTTTTCTTTAATATCACCACACGAAAGGATTGACTGCGTGGAATCTTCGATTTCGTGCGGTGGGGGGGTGGCCCTTAGTTTAGCAAAGTTATTCACATGGAGATTTGTTACCGAAGTTAATAGTTGTATAAGTGATTGCTTTTCTTTTTATCATTTCGGATTCCGTCATTTGTTCTTGTTTGGATGTTGACGAGTATCAAAAACTCTCACAATGTAGATTTTTGTTTTCCCCTCACGATATGTGATTTTGCAGTGATGATTGACCAATTTTCGATAGTTGTACTTTAGATGAGAAAAATCTTCGTCTATTGCACCAATTTTTGAACTGTCCAAATTGTCCTGTTCCAATATTTCCGTACTTTCTTGAAGTTCCGTGATTATCTTTCGTGTTTTAGAACGTCCATAAAGTTCAATGTAAAACTTTGTGATTTTCTCTAGATCCTTGGTTGACCTTGCAGACCAAACTACCGGTTTTATTACTTTGTCCAATCGTCGATCATTTTTTTAACTTCACTTTGGCTATGGACCCGTCCAGCTTTAATGTCTGCTTCTCCTTCTGCAATCATTCTATCTAAATTCTTTTGTTCGATGTATGATTTAGCTGTTTTGTACAGCGTATTTAAAAATTGTTTATCGCCAATTTCGATGTACTTATGCAGTTCTTCTCTTATTTCTAATGTTCCCATGACGTTATTGTTTTTATTACAAAGATAATTGATTATCATTTACTTTTTAAATCTACAAATTCTATTCCTAACTAAAGGGATGAAACGTGTTTATTGTTTCGTGGAGACTTTCCAAGTCGTCCGGTTGGTGTCTTTCCGTTGGACCTATGTGGCGATGTCCTGCCAGATATTGAACTTCTCTTAAATTGCATTGTCACTCTAGCTCGCATTTGGTGGAGGCTGGCCGTAATTTGTGGTCTTTCTTTTTTTACCACACGAAAAGATTCGTGCGGTAGCGGGGGGCACCCGCTTGTTCAAATAC
>DASWKU010000450.1:0-1526 GCA_036396455.1 Flavobacteriaceae bacterium | reverse complement strand
GGATTTTCCCTGCAGTAGATTTACCTTCACTCCATTGCCGGCTTTTATTTTCCTGAACTCGCTTACCTCACGGGTAAAGTCACCCCTTCCCTGAGAAATTGCCGCGAAAGCGATAAGCACGAAAACAGGTAATAATAATCTTTTCATAATCAGGTTTTTAAATGATGAATTGAACCTTACTCTTTATTAGACTAAAATGGAAGGGAATTAGTTGCATAAAGCCCCGATATTTTTGATAATTTTAGCAAATGAAATTCATTATCAAACTTTTACTTACGGCCGTGGCTGTTTTACTTATTTCTTATCTGCTGCCGGGAGTTCACACAGATGATTATGGTGTTGCAGTGTTGGTGGCCCTCTTACTGGCAATTCTGAATGTTACAGTAAAACCTTTGATTATTCTTCTGACACTCCCTATAACTTTTTTAACACTTGGATTATTTTTATTAGTCATAAATGCGGTAATTATCTTATTAGCCGATTCGATAATTGACGGATTTTATGTAAGCGGATTTTGGTGGGCTGTGCTATTCAGCCTGATCCTTTCTCTGCTGGTTTCCTTTTTTGATAAAGAATTAAACAAGGAAAACAGAAGATAGTACTATCCTGCCCTGTTGAACAATTCATTGTTTGCTTTCATGGCATCCTTTGCCTCCCTCTTCAGTAGTTCTTCTTTATCTTTCCATGACATTCCAGGCATATTAATCAAGCCAAGAATTCTGGCTTCGATTGCTCGTTTTCTATGGTTTGTTTTGAATAGCATTTTATCACTCATATAAAAAACAAACACTGAAAATAAAATTCCTGTAAGGATAAATGGAACTGTTACCGGGGAATGAAAATCAGCATTAGAAACCACAGCAGCTCTACTTAATAGCAGTACCAAATAATAACCAGCCGGCACTCCACATAAATAAGAGGGATAATAATTTTTGGGAAACAAAAAAAACAACCCGATAGTGGTTAACAGCGGTGTTAAAAACTCGCTTATTGCAAAGAAAAAATAGAAAAGGGAATAAAAGTACCAATGGCTTCCTTCTATTAGGTTGGGTATGGTTACGAATGAATTATTAATGATATATAATCCAAAACCGTCTATTGGGAAAATGAGATAAAAGAATTTGGATAAAGGAGCAATAATGAGCAAAAGGATAAGTCCGGCCCTCAGGCGGTGGTTTGCCCAGAATTCATAAAGAGTGTTTGTAAAACGAATTTTAACGGTTTGGAAATCAAAATTTCCAAACCGTTGTTTTTCTTCCGGATGGTTTTCCGAAGGTGAATTACTCGACTGTTCCGGGGACAACAAATGCAACTTCGGTTGCATTTTCCTTTGGGCAGTTTGGCCAGTTGCAGTATCCCGGGAAGCAAATATTACATCCGGGATGATCATCTTCAGCAAGGGGTTTAACGGGCTCTTTTGCCCATAAGAAAGTACCGGCGCCAATAATAACTGCTGAAAAAATGATCCTTTTGATTGCTCTTGTTCTTGTTCGCATGATAAATTTGGTTTTCGGGTGAAAAAATTT
>DASWKU010000449.1:0-11275 GCA_036396455.1 Flavobacteriaceae bacterium | reverse complement strand
CTGGTTCGCATCAAAATCTTCATATACATCATGCTTGCTTATTTTACGCAACACTTCGGATGCAAATGTGTTCATGGGCATCATTCTTCCACTATAGTCCTGTATCACCAATTTACCAAACACATCGGCATGTTCCTTGGGCGGAATAGTGGTTTTTATCAGGGAGTCTATTTGTGTTTTTGATAATTTAGCATGGTTATGAGAATCCTTTTCAGGTTGGACTTGGGCAAAACCCTGTAACCCTAAACACAAAAATAAAACAGCCAAAGTTTTGGCCTTTTTGGTTTTTACTTTATTCAGCATCTGCTTAAGATCATAAAAACGGCTATGTTTAACGAACAGAATGGCCAACAAACCAAAAAATAACAAGAAATAACCTATATAAGTGATCCATGTTCCCCAGAAATCGTGATTGACCGAAAGCTTTGAACCCTTTTCATCGGAATCAAAACTGGATTGAAAAAAACGATAGCCGCCATGATCCAGAATATTGTTCATAAAAATTCGGTAATTGTAATCACCTTCTTTTTCGTCGATCACGGTAACCTCACTTGCAAATGCCGAATATCTGTTTTCCGTTCCAGGATAGCGTTCCGCAATAAAATCATTGAGTTTGATACTAAAAGGAAGTGTTCTGATTTTGGAACCGTATTTAAGTGCAATGTCCAAACCGTCAACGTTTACCTGCTCAAAAGGATGGCTCATATATTCACCGCCAAGTAGCCCAATATTTTTGGTTTCCCCTCCAGCGGTGACCTTGAGCACTAATCCATCTTCATCACCTTGTAAAATTTGTGGTTTTTTCACAATGTCAAAAACCCCTTTTATAACAGGCTTGGGTAATACCATCTGTACATTGCCAATCACATATCTTGAGCGCAAAATCAAGGGCTGTAGAGAGTCTTTGGCCACAAAACCTGTCTCCATGGTCGCCATGGTCATATATTGGCCTTCGTAATCAGATTTAATAAACAAACCTTCATCATTGTTTAATATATTGATTGCTCCATGGGTATATTTATTTAAGGACACCAACATGTTATTAATGCTTTGTACTTGGCCTTCCTTTAAAAAATAATTAAAGGGCTGTCCCCCTCGGGTTGAAACAATTTTCAGGTAAGACTCACCATTATCATCTGGAACGATATCTTTTTCGGCACCTTTAACAAATTTCTCCAATTCAAAGGTCACGGGTTGCCCATTATAATTGGTTTCAACCTTAAAATGATTATTTAATCGTTCCGAAAAATCGACCTTATACTCTTTTACCAAGCGTTGTTTTACACCATCAATTTCATAATCACCGTCTATATAGGCCGTAATATAGACTTCTCGGGATAAAAAGGTGTTTTCGGTTTCACCTTCCCTAATGGACATCATACCCTCAAAACCAATATACCGCGTTGTAAAGGCACCAATTAGAATTAAAATAAAAGCCAAATGTAGGAGCAATGAGACCCATTTTTCTTTCTTATATAGGTCATAATTAAAAATATTGCCGATGAAATTGATCACAAAAAACACCATAATGGCCTCAAACCACCAAGCGTTATAGATTAGTTCACGGGTATACGGCGTTGGGGAGGTATCTTGTCCAGCATCCAAAAAGGTACCTGTTGCCATGGCCCCTGCAAAAGCAAGAAATAAAATAGCGGTTAGTTGGGTCGAAAATAAAATATTGAAAAGTTTTTTGAGCATGTTTATGGTCTCTAATTTATGTGGTGCAAATTTAATGCATTTAGTTTGCTTGTATATGTTAAAAAAATGAAACTTTCATTCTAATTTCTTGATTCATATATTTTAAGATAAAGGAACGTTCCCATTTTACGGGCCCTACTTTTTGCGTTATCAGCATATTCTCCTTCAAAGTGTTCATTGACGGTTTCAATCCAAAGGTTGATCCATGTTCCAAAATGAAATTCCGAAATTTTATGGTCCGAATTTCTATCCACTTTGACATGTACCTCAAGAGGATTCCCATAGTATTTTGTTTTTAAAAACAGACTCGATTCCCAAAAGGTCGTAAGCCGCTCCAAATGTTCATCCCAATCCTTAATTTTTCCATTGAAAAAAGGTCCCAAGACCTCATTTTTGCGAACCTTTTCATAAAATGTAGAGACCAACACATAAATATCGTCCCGTGTTGTTATATCCTTTTTATCCATTGCTTTTATAAACATACAAGATTAACCAATATACTCGAGACCGGTCAAGATTTATACAAATTTATGTCGTCAATACTTAAAACTCAAAATGCAAATGTCCTAAAGTTACAACAGTTATTTAATGACTTAAGTCATGTTTTAGAAGGTCTACATTATGAGGAAATAAACATTCACAAAAATCACAACACATTGGCAAAAATTTTTAATTTTTAAGGATTTTGAACCTGTTGGTTGTTATATACATAAAAGCTTAATTCACAAACAAAAAACAAATAAAAATGAAAAGGAAAACATTTCTCAAAAAAACTGCAGGTGCACTACTTTTGGCCGTTCCTGCCTATAGCCTAATGGATTGTTCAAGTTCTGATGACGACTCCAATAACCCAAACCCAAACCCGAACCCTAGTGGCAATTGTTTACAAAATGGGACCAATAGCTCAATTGGAACAAATCATGGGCATACCTTGACCGTTTCGGTTGCCGATATTAATGCCGGTACCCAGAAAACCTATAACATTCAAGGCTCTGCCACCCATCCACATGAGGTCACATTAACGGCAGCTGATTTTAATGCATTGAGTACCAATACGTCTATTGTTAAAACATCAACTACAGATGATAGCCATTCACACTCTGTTACAGTTTCTTGTGCTTAATGTGAATGTATTGCAATATAGTTAAGGCATCCAAAATTAAGGATGCTTTTTTTATTATTTCCAATTTTTTAAAATGTAAGCATTGTCTTGAACTTATATTTTTAAATATCGTTATTTTTGTGCTATGATTTCAGTTGTAATTCTTGGCGCAGGAAACCTAGCCGTACACCTTTTTGAGGCACTCAATAATGCTGACCAAGTTTCGGTTGTTCAATGGTTCAATAGAACATTGAATCCTCTGGAATCCTACAAAAACAGGGCTGCCATCACCAATGATATTTCAAAATTGGTCGATGCCGATGTTTATATTTTGGCTATAAGTGACGATGCCATTTCGGGGTTTTCTGAACAACTTCCAATTCATGATAAACTGGTTGTGCATACCTCTGGGAGCGTAGGAATTCATGATTTGGACAAAAAACACAGACGAGGGGTATTTTATCCATTACAAACCTTTTCGAAGGACGCTGAAATTGATTTTAAGGATGTCCCTATTTGTATTGAAGCATTGGATAAAAATGACCTTCATTTATTAAAGGGTTTAGCTGAAGCTATTGGATGTGCTTATTATAAAATCAATACAGAGCAACGCCAAATGCTTCATCTTTGCGCTGTTTACGTGAATAATTTTACCAATCAGTTGTACCGAATTGCCCATGAAATCAGTGATGCCAAAGGGATAAGCTTTGATGTTTTAAAACCACTGATTCTGGAAACGGCAAAAAAGGTCCAAACCTTATCGCCTTATATGGCACAGACCGGACCTGCAAAACGCAACGACAAAAAGACCATCAAAAAACATTTAAAACTTATTGAAAACAAAGATCATAAAGCCATTTATGAACTACTAACCGATTCAATTAAAAAAACACATGGAAGACAAAAGCTATAAAGAATACCTCAACCACATTACCGCCTTTATTTTTGATGTTGACGGTGTCCTGACCGATGGCAGCGTGACTGTAACCACATCTGGCGAATTATTAAGGACCATGAATACCAAAGATGGATATGCACTGAAATCCGCAGTTGATGCAGGATATCACGTTTGTGTCATCTCAGGTGGAACCAACGAAGGCGTGAAAGCCAGATTAAGAGGGTTGGGAATTACCGATATTTATCTTGGTGCCCATAATAAAGTGGAACAAATGGAAGAGTATATGGACCTTTACAACATTAGGGCTGAAAACGTCCTGTTCATGGGTGATGACGTTCCTGATTATCAGGTGATGAAACTGGTTGGCTTGCCTTGTTGTCCCCAGGATGCTGTTCCCGAAATAAAAGCCATTTCAAAATATGTGTCCCATAAAAATGGCGGCAAAGGTGCGGTTAGGGATGTGATTGAACAGGTGCTAAAGGTTCAGGGTAAATGGAATGGACATTATGATGCGAAATATGATTGATTTCAGTTTTCAGTCGCAGTATCAGTATTCAGTAGTCAGTCTATAATAGATTAAACTTTTAACTTTTAGCTGAATGTATCATATTCTAAACCTGATTCGCTGGAAAAACCTATTGATGATCGCCTTGGTTCAAGTGCTCATCAAGTATGCCTTGTTAGTACCCTTTGGCGTCATTACAGCATTAAACGGATTTGGCTTTTCACTATTGGTTTTGGCAACGCTTTGTATTGCAGCAGCCGGTAATATCATCAACGACATTTACGATGTTGAAACCGATTTAGTCAATAAACCAAATCAAGTGATTGTTGGTAAGACCATTTCAGAAAAAAAGGCCAACAATTTGTTTATTGCCTTTAATGTCATTGGGGTCGGTTTGGGATTTTATGTGTCCAATTTGGTTGGGAAAAATGGTTTTTTTGCCATATTTGTCATCATTTCGGCATTGCTCTATGTGTATGCTTCCTACTTGAAACAAATACTCGTTATTGGAAATATTGTGATTTCAATTTTAGTGGCACTGAGCATTATCATTGTGGGACTGTTTGAATTGTTGCCGGTGATCACTCCTGAAAACCAAACGGTTCAGCTTACGTATTTTAAAATCATTTTGGACTATGCCCTATTTGCTTTTTTGATCAATCTGGTGAGAGAACTTGCCAAGGATATTGAAGATATCGATGGTGACCATAAAGCAGGAATGAACACCTTGCCCATAGCCATTGGCAGGGATCGTGCGTCAAAAGTACTTTTTGCCCTGTCGTTGATGCCACTATTTGCCGTGGTGTATTATATGATCACCTATCTTTACAAGCAACCTATCGCAATAGGATATTTTTTAATATTTGTAGTCGCCCCTTTGATATATATCGCTATCAAATCGTTTAACGCTGAAACAAAAAAAGATGTTCGTCACATTAGCAAAATCCTAAAACTTGTGATGCTCCTTGGGATGTTGTCGCTTTTGTTGTTTCCATTTATTTTAAAGGCCTGATGTTTCACGAAAATCTTTCAAAATATCATATCATTTTAGCTTCGGGTTCACCCAGAAGGCAGCAATTTTTCAGGGATTTGGGCTTGGATTTCGAAGTCCGTCTAAAACCGGTGGTAGAAGAATTCCCAAAACGGTTGCGCCATTTTGAAATCAGTGATTATTTGGCACAGCTTAAGGCCATTCCTTTTAAAGATACGCTTAAGGACAATAACATCCTTATTACTAGTGATACCATTGTTTGGCATAACAATGAAGCTTTGGGAAAGCCCAAAAATTCGTCAGAGGCTTTTCAAATGCTAAAATCCATGAGCAATACTACCCACGACGTGATCACATCAGTCTGCTTTACTACATCTAAACTCCAAAAAACGGTAAATGCCATCACAAAAGTCACCTTTAAGGAGTTAAGCGATGACGAACTGAATTATTATATTGACACCTACAGACCCTTTGATAAGGCCGGAGCTTATGGCATTCAGGAATGGATCGGAAAAATTGGCATTACCCATATTGAGGGCTCCTATTTTAATGTCATGGGCTTGCCCACACATTTGGTGTACAAAACGATCAATGGTTTAATTGGGGAATAAAATATGCAACGGCCTAGTGCTTTTTAGTTTTGTATGTTATCTTTGCACTTGTAATTTTAACCCTATTTCAAATGTTTGAAAGTTATCAAATCGAGCTTATTGTCAGTGGATTTGTCCTTCTGTTTTTGTTTCTGGTACGATTTATCAGTCATATCTTAATTAGAAAGATTGGCCGTAAAAGTGGCATCAACGATGCACGGATCAAATTAATTTCCCGCTATGTCACCGTTGCCCTGGTCCTGATTGCCATACTTGTTGAATTTTTTGTTTTTGGTGCCGATAAAAAAGATTTGGCCGTAGTGTTTTCTTCTGTATTTGCGGTCATTGGTATAGGTCTGTTTGCGGTTTGGTCCATTTTAAGTAATATCACTTCCGGCATTATCATGTTTTTTTCATTCCCCTATAAAGTGGGCGATAAAATTGAAATCCATGATAAGGACTTCCCCATTCAAGCAATTATTGAAGACATTAGGGCATTTCAAATCCATTTAAGATTGGACAATGGTAACTTGGTAACCTATCCCAATAACTTAATTCTTCAAAAGGCAGTAACCTTGGTGAAAAAGGATGCCATTGAAAAATTTGATGATGGGACAGATTTAATTTAACCAACGTTAAAGAAAAATTAAAACTACCAAATACGCTGGTTTACTTTATTATATTTGGTTTTGGCTAACTCAATGTATCATGCAAAAAACGTTTCGCTTTACCTTTTTATTTTTACTCACCTCCACTCTATTAATTGCCCAACAACCTAAAAAATATACTAGTTCAGAAATTTTTGAATCCATTAAAAAACTCAATTTTTTAGGTTCTGTTTTGTATGTTGGTGCACATCCCGATGATGAAAACACACGCCTGATTTCCTATTTTTCAAATGAAGTCAAAGCCCGTACAGCCTATTTGTCCATGACTCGCGGTGATGGCGGACAAAACCTGATCGGTCCAGAAATAGGTGAGCTTTTAGGGGTCATCAGAACAGAAGAATTATTGGCAGCGCGACACATCGATGGCGGTGAGCAACGTTTTACAAGAGCCAACGATTTTGGGTATTCCAAAAGTCCTGAAGAAACCCTTTCATTTTGGAACAAAGATGACGTGTTGAGCGATGTGGTTTTGGCCATTCGCCAATTTCAACCCGATGTGATCATCAACCGATTTGATTTTAGAACCCCAGGGAGCACACATGGGCACCATACCAGTTCGGCCATGTTAAGTGTGGAAGCTTTTGATTTGACCAATGATAGATCGGTCTTCCCTGAACAACTGAAACAGACCAGTCTTTGGCAACCCAAGCGTTTGTTTTTTAATACCAGTTGGTGGTTTTATGGTAGCCAGGAAAATTTTGAGAAGGCCGATAAAACCAATTTATTGAGTTTTGATACCGGTGTTTATTACCCCTCTTATGGTTTGAGCAATCCTGAAATTGCGGCCTTGAGCAGAAGTGCCCATAAATCACAAGGCTTTGGAAGCACCGGAAGCCGTGGAGAGGAATTGGAGTATCTGGAACTTTTAAAAGGCGATATGCCACAAGATAAAACCAATGTTTTTGAAGGCATCGATACGTCGTGGCACCGTGTAAAAGGTGGAAAGGCCATTGGGGAGATTCTTCATCAAGTAGAACAAAATTTCGATTTTAAGAATCCTTCAGCTTCCATTCCGAAACTTGTAGAAGCTTATAAGCGCATTCAAAATTTGGAAGACAGACATTGGAAAGCCATAAAATCCGAAGACATCAAAAACATCATTGCGGCCTGTGCGGGTTTGTATTTGGAAGCTGTAGCAGAAACCAATCTAGCTACCCGAAACGATAATGTGAAGTTAAAAATTGAAGCCATTAACAGAAGTAATTACAATATAAAATTAAGAAGTGTTGGCATTCCTTCCTTAAAAAATACTCTAAATCCTTATGAAGACCTAAAACAAAATGTTGATCATAGCTACGATTTGACCGTTACTATTCCTTCCAATAAAGCATTTTCGAGTCCTTATTGGTTGATGGAAAAAGGAACTTTAGGAATGTATAAGGTTACTGATGAAAGTTTAATAGGAAAACCCGAAAGCAATAATGCACTAACTGCTTTTTTTGTTGTTTCTTTTGATGGATATTCCATAGGTTTTGAAAAACCTGTTGTGTATAAAACCAACAATCCGGTAAAAGGCGAAGTCTATAAACCTTTTGAAATCATTCCGGAAGCCTCGGCTAAAGTGGCGGAAAACGTGATCATTTTTGAAAATGACAATCAAAAGGAAGTTTCTGTAGTTGTTCGTGCCGGAAAAGATAGTTTGGAAGGTTATGTGAATTTGGCTCATCCCAAAGATTGGAGCGTATTTCCTGAAAATCAAAAGGTGTTTATTGCCAATAAAGGGGAAGAGCAAACCATTACATTTACCGTGGTTCCTCCAAAATATCAAAGTGAAGGCCTCATCATGCCCATGGTTCATGTTGGTGAGCAAATTTATACAAGACAACTGATTGAAATCCATTACGATCATATCCCCCAACAAACGGTTTTGCTCCCAAGTGAAAGTAAAATTGTACGATTGGATATTCAGAAAAAAGGAGAAAACATCGGTTATATTGAAGGAGCCGGTGATACCGAACCCGAAAGTTTAAGGCAAATCGGTTATAACGTCGTTATTATTAAACCCGAAGACATCAATCCGGAGCTCTTAAGCCGATTTGATGCCATAGTCGTGGGAGTTCGAGCTTACAATACAGTTGATGCCCTTAAATTCAAGCAACAGCAACTATTCGATTTTGTGGAAAAAGGGGGTAATTTGATTGTGCAGTACAATACCAATTTTAGGTTAACTGTTGATGAGCTTGCCCCTTATGATTTGAAAATCTCTCGGGATCGCGTGACCGAAGAAGATGCCGAAGTACGATTTTTAAATCCGGAACACCCAATATTGAATTATCCCAATAAAATTACAGCAAAGGATTTTGAAGGTTGGACCCAAGAGCGTGGACTTTATTTCCCTAACCAATGGGGAAAAGAATTTACGCCTATCCTATCCATGAATGATAAAAATGAAACGCCTAAAGATGGGAGTTTGTTGGTTGCAAAGTACGGAAAAGGATATTACATTTATACAGGGTTGAGTTTCTTTAGGGAGTTCCCAGAAGGCGTTTCCGGGGCTTACCGATTATTTGCCAATATGCTTTCCATTGGGAAAGACAATATTAAGACCAACGAAAAATTTTCTGACTGATCATGAGTGAAAGTACCCCACAAAAGCAGCCTTGGTTAAAATTATATTCTTTGGTGATTATAGCCAACATCATTTATATCGTTTTGTTTTACCTCATCATGAAATCCTTTTAAGTTATGCAGACACTCGACTGGATTGTATTGTTGGGAACCTTATTGACCATTGTGGCCTACGGCACTTGGAAAACAAGAGGGAGCAAAAATGTTCAGGATTACGTACGTGGTGGCAATACGTCAAGATGGTGGACGGTTGGGCTTTCCGTTATGGCAACCCAAGCCAGTGCGATCACTTTTCTTTCAACTCCGGGGCAAGCGTTTCACGATGGCATGGGCTTTGTCCAGTTTTATTTTGGTCTGCCGTTGGCCATGGTCATTATCTGTATTGTGTTTATTCCTATTTATCATCGTTTAAAAGTCTATACAGCCTATGAATTCTTGGAAAACCGGTTCGATTTAAAGACCCGAAGCCTCACTGCCATTCTATTTTTGATGCAACGCGGGCTTTCCGCAGGGATCACCATTTTTGCGCCTGCTATTATCTTGTCTGTGGTTTTGGGTTGGAACCTTATTTATCTTAACATTATTATCGGCATATTGGTCATTATCTACACCGTTTCTGGGGGAACCAAAGCCGTAAGTATGACCCAAAAATACCAAATGGCCGTGATTTTTACTGGCATGTTTGTGGCCTTTTTTTTAATTGTAAGTTATCTGCCCGAAAACATCACCTTTAGCAATGCTTTGGACATTGCGGGAGCAAGCGATAAAATGAATATTCTGAATTTTTCGTTTGATTTGGATAACCGATATACCGTTTGGAGTGGATTGATTGGCGGAACATTTTTGGCACTCTCCTATTTTGGTACGGACCAAAGTCAAGTACAGCGCTATTTAGCCGGAACATCGGTAAAGGAAATGCAAATGGGCCTCATATTTAATGGGCTTCTTAAAGTCCCCATGCAGTTTTTTATCTTATTTGTTGGTGTCATGGTTTTTGTGTTTTATCAGTTCAATGCCTCCCCGGTCAACTTCAATCCCGCTGCTGAAAAAACAGTTTTAAATTCTGATTATGCGGAGGATTATAGGGCTTTACAGGACGAACAAACCAGAATATTTGAAGACAAACAAGCGATCATCAACAACTATGTTGAAACAAAAGATGAAAAATACATTGCATCCATACAATTGGCCAATGAAGCCGACAAAGAAAACCGTGAAGCCGCTAAAGTGTTGATCCAAAAGGCAGCAGATGAAAAACTGATACCAGTTGAAACCAACGATAAGGATTATGTGTTCATCCATTTTATTTTGAACAATTTACCGCGAGGATTGATTGGATTGCTGCTTGCCGTTATTTTATCTGCGGCCATGTCCAGTACCGCAGGTGAACTGAATGCCTTGGCATCCACAACAGCGCTCGATCTATATCGACGCAATCACAGGAAGGAAGAGGATGATATGCATTACGTTAAAGCGAGCAAATGGTTTACCTTGGGTTGGGGCATTATGGCCATTATCATAGCCTGTTTGGCCTCTTTGGCTGAAAATTTAATACAGTTGGTAAATATCATAGGTTCCATTTTTTATGGCAATGTTCTGGGGATTTTCCTTTTGGCTTTCTTTGTTAAATTTGTTAGAGGTCATGCTGTATTTATCGCAGCAATCATTACCCAAATTTTGATTATTGCCGTTTGGTATTTGGATTGGTTGCCGTATTTATGGCTCAATGTATTGGGATGTGTTTTGGTAATGACCATGGCCATACTTTTTCAAACAACACAAAAAATAAATGGAAAAACCGCTTAAAAAAATACGTTGGGGCATTATTGGACTCGGAAATATTGCCCATAAATTTGCACAGGATATCATGACTGTTGAAGGGTGCGAACTCTATGCCGTCGCTTCAAGGTCACAAGAAAAAGCAAATACCTTTGCTTCAGAATATAACGTTCCAAAAGCATATAGCAGCTACGAAGCTTTGGCAAACGATGTTCAGGTTGATGCCGTTTATATTGCCACTCCCCATTCATTGCATAAAGAAAACACCATCCTGTGTTTGGAAAAAGGTATTGCAGTACTGTGCGAAAAACCATTTGCCATGAACCTTGAACAAGTGTCTGAAATGATTGCCGTAGCCAAAACCCAAAATGTGTTGCTCATGGAAGCCTTGTGGACGTATTTTTTGCCACATTACCAATATGTTTTGAAAACCTTGGAAAACAAAACCTATGGCAACTTCTTAAAAATGGAAGCCG
>DASWKU010000448.1:0-8506 GCA_036396455.1 Flavobacteriaceae bacterium | reverse complement strand
CTGTTTGATTAGTTCGCTAAGAGTAATTTTTATAACCCTATAATTATAATCATTTTCCATTACAGAAATAAATCTGTCAGCAACAAAATGAATATCGGTTCCAATTGGACCACAAAATCCTATTATAAGCTCTGGTGTGTGACTTTGATATATAATTTTTTTTATTGATTGAGACTCATTGGATTCATTAATTTTTAGAGCAGAACTTTTCATATGTAAAAATTTTTACCAAATCTACAAAATTAATCTTACAATATCCTTACCAATCCTTCGACTGTGCTCCTTGACAAGATTCTATTTCAATTAATAGCCTAATAATTATTTATTTAAAAGTTTAACGACATCTTTAGCAAAATAAGAAGCGATGATATCTGCTCCAGCACGTTTTATGGCCGTAATTTGTTCCATCATAACAGCGTCGTGTTCTAACCAGCCTTTTTCGGCAGCCGCTTTTAGCATGGCGTATTCACCAGAAACTTGATACACGGCAACAGGTACATCAACGGCATTTTTTATGTCTCTTACAATATCTAAATAACAAAGCCCTGGTTTTACCATGACAATATCGGCGCCTTCATCAATATCCATTTCGGTTTCGCGTATGGCTTCAAAACGGTTGGCATAATCCATTTGATAGGTTTTTTTATCCTTAGGAATATCAACCATATCAACAGGAGCAGAATCTAAAGCATCTCGAAACGGCCCATAAAACGCCGAAGCGTATTTAGCTGAATAGCTCATGATACCTGTATTGATAAACCCTTCATCTTCCAATGCTTCGCGAATGGTTAAAATACGTCCGTCCATCATATCACTTGGCGCTACAAAATTGGCGCCGGCTTTAGCGTGGGAAACGCTCATTTCTGCTAAAACACTGGTGGTTTCATCGTTTAAAATGATGTCGTTTTTAATAATACCATCGTGTCCGTAAGATGAATATGGATCTAAAGCGACATCGGTCATAACCAACATGTTGGGGCAGGCATTTTTAACGGTTTTAATGGCGCGTTGCATCAATCCGTTTGGGTTTATGGCTTCAGTACCTTTATTGTCTTTTAAATTATCGGGTACTTTTACAAATAACAACACCGATTTTAAACCCAGTTTCCAGAGTTCCTTTACTTCGTTTTCCAGTAAATCTAAACTGTAACGAAAGTAATTTGGCATCGAAGGAATTTCATCTTTCACGCCTTTTCCTTCCACCACAAAAAGGGGAACTAAAAAATCGTTTGGTGTAATGATGGTTTCTCTAACCAAACTACGAATGGCTTCGTTGGTTCTTAATCGTCTGTTTCTTCTAAGTGGATACATCTTGTCAAGTTAAAAGTTAAAAGTACAAAGTTTAAAGTGGAATCTAAACCCAATCTTTAGGATTTTTTAATACATATAAAAGTTTTTCTTCCTCACTTCCAGCTTCAGGTTGATGGTCGTATACCCATTGCACATGTGGCGGTAAACTCATTAAAATACTTTCAATACGCCCGTTGGTTTTTAATCCGAATAGGGTGCCTTTATCATGCACTAAATTGAATTCCACATAACGTCCACGACGTATTTCTTGCCAGTCTCTTTGCTCTTTTGAATAGGGTAAATCTTTGCGTTTTTCAACTATTGGCACGTAAGCTTCAAGAAAACTATTTCCAACTTCAGTTATAAAGTTATACCAATTTTCCATGGTCATGGTTTCTGTGGCCTTACAATAATCGAAAAACAAGCCTCCAACGCCACGGCCTTCGTTACGGTGTGCATTCCAAAAATAGTCGTCGCACTTTGTTTTGTATGTTTTATAGAAGTCAGGGTTATGTTTGTCACAAGCCGTTTTACAGGTTTTATGAAAGTGAATGGCGTCTTCTTCAAACAGGTAATAAGGTGTTAAATCTTGTCCGCCACCAAACCAGCTATCAATAATGTTTCCTTGTTTATCATACATTTCAAAGTAACGCCAGTTGGCATGAACCGTTGGCACCATCGGGTTTTTAGGATGCAAAACTAAACTCAAGCCGCAAGCAAAAAAATCGACATCACCCACATTAAAATAGGCTTGCATGGATTTTGGCAGTTTACCGTAAACCGCAGAAATATTGACCCCTCCTTTTTCAAACACCTTGCCGTTTTCAATCACACGCGTTCTTCCACCGCCACCCTCTGGTCGTTTCCAGAGGTCTTCTTTAAATTTGGCTGCACCATCAACGGTTTCGAGCTTTGAAGTGATTCTGTTTTGTAAATCCTGTATGTATTGATAAAATTTTTCTTTCAAGGTGGTTTTTGTCTGTTTTGGCAGACCTGTCAGGTTTTTTAAACCTGACAGGTCTATATTTTGGTCAATGTAGATTTTCCATTGCATTGTATTCGTTTTGTAGCAAACCAAAGTAAATGACATCTTCAAATTTATCTTGGAATCCTTTATACTCCTGACGCAAAATTCCCTCTTGCTGAAACCCATTTTTTAAACCCACTTTCTGGCTTGCAATATTTTCGGGTGCAGCACGAAGAAATATTTTGTTCATATTTAAATCTTCAAAACAATAAGAAATAATCTTTTGAGTACATTTGGATACAATGCCCTTGCCCGAATATTTTTCTGAAATAAAATATCCTATTTCACATTTTCTTACTGAATAATCAATGTTTTTTACATTAAGTAATCCAATGATAGCTCCTGTAATTTCTTCTTTTATAAAAAAAGTAAAGTTTCTCTTTTCCTGTTCCTCAAGGTTCCATTCGGAAAATAATTGAGTAGCTTGTTCTTGGGATTGACAACGTTTAACCGTCCCAGCAAATCCTTTTTGTATATATTCTTTGTTTTTATGTATTAAATTATAAAAAACATCTGCTGAAACAGAATCTATACCAACTAATGAAAAAGCGGATGGGTCCATAAGACTGTTTGAATTAATTTATGTTGAGCGATATTCCTTAACAGCATCAATAAACGCCTTGGCATTTTCCAAAGGAATATTAGGTAAAATACCATGGCCCAAATTAACAATGTATTTGTCCTTGCCAAAGTCATTGATCATCTGGCGAACCATTTTTTTGATTTCTGCTGGGGAAGATAATAATCTTGCGGGGTCCAAATTCCCTTGGAGCGTCTTGTTCCCACCTGTTAAATAACGTGCGTTTTGGGCAGTAATGGTCCAGTCAATTCCCAAAGCCGAAGCGTTACTTTTTGCCATTTCAGGTAAAGCAAACCAACAGCCTTTGCCAAAAGCGATAACTGGAGCATCATCTTTTAAGGCATCTATAATTTGGTTGATATATTGCCATGAAAATTCTTGGTAATCAACAGGAGATAACATGCCTCCCCAAGAATCAAAAATTTGAACCGCATCTACACCGGCTTCAACTTTTGATTTTAAATAAGCGATTGTAGTATCGGTAATTTTTTGCAACAGTTCATGCGCTGCAACAGGATTTGTAAAACAAAAACCTTTTGCCTTATCATACGTTTTACTTCCCTGACCTTGTACACAGTAACACAAAATAGTCCAAGGTGAGCCAGCAAAGCCTATTAACGGAACTTCATTATTCAATAAATCTTTGGTGGCTTTTATGGCTTGCATCACATAATCCAATTCTATATTGACATCTGGAATAACAACGTTATCTACACCTTTTTGGTCATGAATTGGATGAGGTAAATAAGGGCCAAAATCGGCCTTCATTTGTACTTCAATATTCATGGCTTGCGGGATGACCAATATATCGCTGAACAAAATTGCAGCATCCATCCCGAAACGACGAATAGGCTGAACCGTAATTTCGCTTGCCAATTCTGGTGTTCTACAACGTGTAAAAAAATCGTATTTTCCTTTGATGTCTTGAAATTCGGGCAAGTAACGCCCTGCTTGACGCATCATCCAAACTGGAGGCCGTTCAACCGTTTCTCCTTTTAGAGCTCTTAAATATAAATCGTTTTTTATCATGTTTACTTTCCGAGAAATCGGAAATCTTTTAATTTAACTTTCACTAAGATGCTTCGACAAGCTCAGCATGACAGTTTATTTATAATTTTCGTTTACCAAATCAATCACACTTTCAACGGTTGGTATTTTGGCAACCCTAACATCCTTAAAATGTTTTTTAGCTTCGGCCGCAGTGGTTTCTCCAATACAATAGGCAATTTTATCGGCTTTGTTATTTTGCATATAACTTTGAACGGTTGAAGGACTGTAAAACATAATGCCTTCAATTTTTGGTTCAATCTTTACATCATCCAGAATAGTTTTGTAAGCTTCTATCTCATTGACTTTAATATGATTTTCTTCAAGAATTGCTGGTAATTCATCCAACCGACTTTCACTACAAAAATAGGTAACTTCGGTTCCGTCCATAAATTCTACTAGGTAGTCAGCCAATTTTTTAGCATTGTTTTCTGAATGTTTGACCCTGCCTATTTTGCTTTCAATCAATTTTTTGGTACGCCTGCCAACACAATAAATGTTCATAAATTGAAGGTCTTCCTTCGGGCAGTTCATTAAAATGGACTCAACAGCATTTTGACTGGTAATAACAACATTTTCAATTTTGGACTTTAAAATATTCAGTGGAATCCTGTTTAAGCTTATTTTGATAAAATCCGTGCTATCCACAGTAACAGAGTCTTTAAATAAATGCCTTTGGGTTTCCGTGAGTGTTTTAGTAGAAAACACCTGGGTCTGTTTCTTGGTGGGTTTTAATTGGTCCATTAAACGCTTACCTCCACGTTCAATGATATAATCAGCACAATATTTTGCGATTTGGTGATGTCGTCCCAATTTCTCAACCCGTTTGACCTCAATCTTTTTTGAGCCATCCAAATTTAAAAGCACACCATGAAAATTGACCTCTTCATTTTTAATAGTGGCCAAGGCACCAATTGGAGCCGAACAGCCACCTTCAAGCAATTTCAAAAACTGCCGTTCTATGGTGGTGCAAATTTCAGTTTCTTCATGGTTTATTTCTGTACAAATGGATATGGTTTCTTCATCTTCAGTTAAAGCAGTAATCACAACAGCACCTTGAGCAGGAGCGGGAACCATCCAATCCAAAGGAATGGTTTCCTCGGGAGTCAATCCAATTCTGCCCAAACCAGCTGCCGCAAAAATGGCTCCGTTCCAGTCGTTGTCATTTAGTTTTTGCAAGCGCGTATTGACATTGCCTCTTAAATCTACTAAATTGTGAGTTGGGTATCTGTTTAGCCATTGTGCTTTACGGCGCAAACTTCCTGTTGCAATTATGGCGTCTTTTTGAGATAAAAATTCTTCGTTGTTTTTATAAACCAACACGTCCTTTACATTGCCCCGTTTTAAAACAGCAGCTTGAACAATGCCTTTTGGCAATACGGTTGGCACATCTTTTAAGGAATGTACTGCAATATCTATGTTGTTGTTCAAGAGTGCAATATCAAGAACTTTGGTAAAAACACCAGTGATGCCCAATTCGTAAATGGGCTTGTTGAGTACGATATCGCCTTCAGATTTTACAGGGACGAGTTGCGTTTTATGGCCCAAATGTTCCAACTGTTGTTGCACAGTTTTGGCTTGCCATAATGCCAACTCGCTATCACGAGTTCCAATACGTATAATTTTAGGCATGTTTTGAAGTTTCTAATTGAAACACTTTTTTTAAAAGGTCCAGACTTTCATCGTTTGAATTTTGGTCCTCTTTTAGATGAAGGGCAAAATGATTGGTGATTTTTTGAATGATATTATTACTGATGATTTCTGCCTGTTCTTCATTAAAATCGGCCAATTTTTTTCTTTGGATATCCAATTCGGCGTTTTTAAAATCATTCAATTTGTGTTTTAAGGCCTTAATTGTTGGGGCATATTTACGGTTGTCCAACCAATCAATAAATTCTGATTTTATCTCTTCAATTATGGTTTTTGCAATAGGAATATGGTTTTTTCTCCTTTCCAAAGTTTCATCTGTTATTTGGGACAGATCATCCAGATGGATTAAGGAGACATTGTCTAAATCCTGAACATTTTCATGTACGTTTTTAGGGATGGACAAATCCAATATCAACAATTCTTTTTTGGTCTGGATCAAGCTTTTATCCACTGTTGGGTTGTGTGCACCGGTGGCAACAACCAAAACATCGGCAATATTAATTTCTTCTTGAAGATTGCCATAGTCTTTTACTGTCAAATTAAATTTTCCTGCAATTTTTTCGGCTCTATCTTTTGTTCGGTTTATTAAAGTAATATGACTGTTTTTGGTGTGTTTTATCAAATTTTCACAGGTATTTCTTCCTATTTTCCCTGTCCCAAAAAGCAAAATGTTTTTGCTGGAAGCATCTTTAACATGTTTCAAAATATATTGAACAGAAGCGAAGGAAACAGATGTTGCCCCAGAGGAAATTTCGGTTTCCGTTTTGATGCGTTTGCTTGCTTGAATTACAGCGTTCACCAAACGTTCTAAATACGCGTTTAATAAATCTTGTTTTTTGGACGCTTTTGCACTTATTTTTAATTGGTTTATGATTTCAAAATCCCCCAAAATCTGGCTGTCCAAACCCGAACCAACATTGAATATATGGGAAATGGCCTCTTTGTTTTTATAGATATAAGCCACTTCCTGAAACTCTTCAACGGTCCCTTTGGTATTGTCACACAATAATTTTATAAGTTGATAAGGATGCTCCGCAAAACCATAAAGTTCAGTCCTGTTGCAGGTTGATACAGCAATCAAGCTGTCAATTCCGGAGGCTTTGGCTTGATGAAGCAATATATCAATAGATGTGGCATCCAAACTAAAATGGCCTCTAATTTTGGCATCCGCTTTTTTATAGCTCAGCCCAATGGCATAAAACGTTTTACCTTTTGATGTTTGATTGTGTTCCATAACTGGATTCAAAAATTTCAAAAAACAAAAATAAAGATGTCAATCAAAAAAAAACATCGCTAAAAGAACTTTTAATGTCGTTTCTGGTTTTTTAAATTTATTTTTAGTTATAAAATGATAAATGTCATATTTTTGCTGTAAAATTGAAGGAATTTAGGCAATTAGTTTAGAATGGATATAAATAGAGACCGATTGGAAGGGATTCAAAATGGACAAAAAAATATCGCTAAAGGTTCTTTTTTGGAGACTTTAATTGATAAGGGGTTCTGCATTTTAACCTATCAAAACAACACTAATGCTACTGAAAGTGTTGAACGCGATATCGATAGTAGTTATTTGCAGTTTCATTTTTGCATCAAAGGATCCTGTTCCTTTGTTTTTAATGAAGGGCGGTATAAATTGGGAATTCATGAAGAACATTCGCTTTTGCTCTACAACCCACAGCGCAACCTGCCCATAAATCTTGAAATCAATCCAAACTCTTGGTTGGTCACGGTTTTGATTTCCATTCAAAAATTTCATGGCCTGTTTTCCAAAGAAGCGGATTATATCACCTTTTTAAGTGATGACAATAAGGATAAAAAATATTATAAGGATGGAGATATCTCCCCGTCAATGGCCATTGTTCTCAACCAATTGATTAATTATAATCTTAATCCGTCCATTAAAAATTTATATTTTAAAGGAAAAGCCTATGAACTTATAAGTTTGTATTTTAACCGAAGTGAAGATGCCAATGTTGAACAATGTCCATTTCTAGTGGATGAAGCCAACGTAATAAAGATTAGGAAGGCTAAAGATATTGTGATTTCCAGAATGGCCGAACCTCCAAGTTTGCGCGAGCTGTCGGATGAAATAGGGTTGAATTTAAAGAAACTGAAAGAGGGATTTAAGCAAATTTATGGTGATTCTGTGTTCAGTTTCTTGTTTGATTACAAAATGGAAATTGCCAGAAAACTACTGGAATCCGGAGAGCATAATGTAAACGAAGTGGGCTTAAAAGTGGGTTACAGCACCTCAAGCCATTTTATATCGGCCTTTAAAAAGAAATATGGTACAACACCAAAAAAATATATTCAATCCTTAAATTAACAACTTTGAAAACCATCATTTTTATTCTCGGCCTTTTATTCATGTTCCCAAACCATCAAAACGACAAAGTTTTGGTGTTTACGAAAACAACCGGTTATAGACACGAATCCATTGAAACCGGTGTTGAAACTCTAGTTCAATTAGGAAAACAAAACAGCTTTGAGATTACACATTCAGAAGATGCGACAATTTTTACAGAAGAAAATTTGCGTCAATATAAGTTGGTGATTTTTTTAAGCACAACAGGGGATATTTTAAATGATGACCAGCAAAAAGCATTCGAATTCTTTATAAAAAATGGGGGGAACTTCATGGGAATCCATGCCGCTGCCGACACCGAATACGATTGGCCATGGTATGGAAAATTGGTTGGAGCTTATTTTTTAAACCATCCCGATAAATCCAATGCCGAAATCATAACGATTGACCATAAACATCAGTCCTCTAAACATTTGCCTGAAAGATGGCTGAGATATGATGAATGGTATAACTACAAATCCATTAGTCCAGATATCAATGTAGTATTGGAGTTGGACGAAAGCACTTATAAAGGAGGCGAAAATGGCCCAAATCATCCAATCGCTTG
>DASWKU010000447.1:0-10529 GCA_036396455.1 Flavobacteriaceae bacterium | reverse complement strand
CAATGCATCGGCTTCTTCGATAGATTTCATTGTTGATCCATAACCCACTTTAAGATCGATAACAATGGCATCGGCACCACAAGCCAGTTTTTTGCTCATGATACTGGATGCAATCAACGAAATATTTTCAACTGTCCCGGTCACATCACGAAGCGCATAAAGTGCTTTATCGGCAGGAACCAAATTTGCATTCTGGCCACAAATGACAATATTGTGCTTTTTAACATTTTCAATAAATTGCGCTTTCACCATATCTGTGGATAAGTTTTTTATGGATTCCATCTTATCCAAAGTGCCTCCGGTATGCCCAAGACCCCGTCCCGACATTTTCGCAACAGGAACTCCCGCCGCAGCAACCAAAGGTGTGAGTACCAATGTGGTTTTATCACCAACACCACCTGTACTGTGCTTATCCACCTTGATGCCTTTAATTTCCGACAGATCAATAACATCTCCAGAATGCATCATGACATCCGTAAATATAGCGGTTTCGTCCGTTGTCATTCCCTTAAAATAAACGGCCATCAAAAAGGCCGACACTTGATAATCCGGAATTTCACCTGAAAGAAAGCCATCGACGATAGTCTTATAGTCCTCTTTACTTAATTCGAAACCGTTTCTTTTCTTAATTATTAACTCGATCATGCCATAAATGTATATAAAGATTGTGTCAATCCTTTTTCATCAAAGTTATAAATTCTTCAATGCCTACCAATAAAAAATTTAAATGCAGACCTGAACTAAACCTGAAGGAACCCCCTTGGTGACCCGTCCTAAAACAACGATAATATAAAAAATCCTTTCGGTGATTTGTAAGAAAGTAATTATATTAGCCTATGGACTTGATGATCGGAAAACAATAAGAATGGAAAGTACCATACAAAAGTATCGTTATCCCTCCCCATTGGAATATTATGGGGCGTTCAATGATCTATATAAATAAGTTAGCGGTAAGCGTACAGCAACAGTACCAAACATCGGGCAGACCAACAAAACAAAACCAAACGACAAAACAAGGCAATGCGTCATAGAAAATTTAGAACTTTCTTTGACAAAACCGAATGTTCCTTAACTGACAACCCAAAAAAGCTGACAACAATAATCAAAAAAAGCATTACAGAAGAGATTGAAAGTTTGCTAAAAAGACTAATACAATAAATAACTGCCCCAACAGCTATAAGACAAACGATAAAATATAACATCTTATCAAAAAATACTGACACTTTTTTTTCTTCCCCAAAAACACTATTTGCAACAGTTTTCGCCAAATCAATTTTTAAAGGTTCTGTCTTATAGAACTTTCCAATTGCTTCATCTAAACTGTATTGTTCTTTCTCTTTCATAGCTTTATATTTTGCGTCATTAATTGTTTCAAAGATTTTTTGGCTCTAAACAAATGGCTTTTAACTGTATTGACAGGCATTTCTAAAATCTTACTAATTTCCTCTAAGCTCAACTCATCTTGATAGAAAAGTAATAAAGTTGCTTTTTGAATTTCGGTAAGTTTATCAATCATTAGATTCAGTTGAGAAATATCTTCCTGCTTAATAAATATTTGTTCGGGGCTATTAAAATCAGCACTTGTAGTTTCAAAAAAAGAAAGTTCATTTTCAGGCATCACAAGACTACTCAATAAAATATTCCTCTTTTTCCGCAAAAAATTTATACTTGTATTATAGGCAATATTGCCAATCCAAGTACCCAATTTTGAATTAAATTGAAAACTATTTAGCTTTTCAAACACCTTTATAAAAATATCTTGACAAATATCTTCTCTATCTTCATTTACACCAATCAAAGGCGTAACAATATGCAAAACCAACCCTTCATATTGCTTGATAAGTAAAACAAATGCCTCTCTGTTTCCAGATAACACTTCTTTTATTATATATTTCTCATCAAACCCTCTATGCATTACTTTACTTACAGTGATTAAATCATTATTAGACAAGTAAGGTAGAAATAAGTTGCAGTTGGTTCTTTAAAAAATTGTTTTACGATACTGCAACTTTCTAAAGCACCACTTGTCTAATTCCCAAATGGAATCAAAATTCGTAATTTAAAAAGAGAGTAGTATGCAAAAGAAAACAATATTTACAATGGGACTGTTTTTGGTAAACGCATTGTGCTTTGCACAAGACAAAGTAGAAACCCATACTGTAAATTATGACCCCGATAGATTAAAAATTATCCCTGACAAGGTTTTTGAGTTCGGAATACCGTTGTTTTTCATATTCTTACTTTTAAATACAATAGTTTCCATACTAAAAAACAGAGCCGAACACCAGCTAAAACTCAAAATGCTTGAAAAAGGAATTTCAGACGAAACCCTTTTGAAAATTTTCAAGGAAAGTAATACCATTGCCAAACTGCAACCCTTAAAATGGTTTTTGTTTAGCCTTGCTTTGGCAGTTTCATTATTAGTAATTCATTTCAGTAGAAATTATCTAATCAATCAATCAGGTTATTTGGCTGTTGGTTTATTATTATTTTTTCTTTCAATCTCCTTTTTTATCTATTACAACATCCTTAAAAACAAACAGTAATAATCTTTTAAATAATAAAATTATGAAGTCAATTAAAAATATTGCTTGTGGCATTGCCGTACTTTTTATTACTCTTTCGGGCAACCTTTTTGCTCAAAATACCGATGTAATAATTACGGAACAAGAAATGAAAAGCATTATTACAAAGGCTGTTGAGCTGATGGAAGAAAATTACATTTTTCCAGAAAGGGTAAAATCAGTTGAATCTTTTATCAATAAGAAATTTGCAAACAAAGAGTATTCGCAATTTGTAAAGTTGTCCAATTTTCTTCAAGAACTCAATAAAGACCTTGAACGAGAAGGGAAAGACCATCATTTAGATATTTTTTTTGGGCCTCAAAGAGTTAAACAAATAGAACTTGACGACCAAAATATTAATGAAGTAAAAAAAGAGACATACTCAGAAGAATGGTTGGAGTTACTGAAATATGAAAACTTTCGGTTAAAAAAACTGGAACGGCTTGATGGCAATATTGGATATTTCCAGTTTTTTAATTTTTCTCCGCTTGAACCTGCAAAAGAAAGTATTGTAGGAGCAATGAGTTTTATTCATCATTCTTCTGCTATTATTATTGATTTACGAGATAATGGTGGAGGTAGTGCCGAAACTATGAATTTTCTATTGAGTTATTTTCTAAAAGATTCTTTACAAACAGGTGAGTGGCGATACAGAAAGGGAAATCTAATTGAAAAAACTTATGTGCCAACTGATGCACAAATAAAGAAATTCTCTGATGAAATCCCATTATACATTTTAGTTAGTAAAAAAACTTCATCGGCTGCCGAAGGGTTCTCATACATTCTGCAACAATTTAAAAGAGCCGTTATAGTTGGTGAGCAAACAAAAGGAGAAGGTAATCCTGGCAAATTATTTGTAATTAATGACCAGCTTTATATGATGATACCTACTATTGAAAGTCGCAATGTGGTTTCAGGCAAAGGTATTGACGGAGTTGGTATTACGCCTGATATTACAATTGAATCTGGAAAGTCGCAGGATATAGCGTTGCTCAAAATAAATCAGGAACTTGCCAAAAGTTCAAATAATCTGAACAGAAAAAAATTGTATGAATGGAATTTGCCTGCATTAGAAGCCAAGTTATACCCTCCGAAAATTTCTGACGAGTTAATCAACAGTATTATTGGAGATTATGAAAACAACCGTAAAATAATTTATGAAGACAAGGTTCTTTATTTTCTAAATCAATCAGGGAAATATAAATTGACGTATTTAGGTAATAATACTTTCAGCGTTGCAGAAAGAGATTATAGATTTGTATTTCCAATAACAACTGGAATTACAGGTTTTCAAACAATTTGGGATGATGGGGGAACGGAAGAAATTAAAAGAAATAATCATAAAACGCCTAACCGCTAACATGGGTTTGCCAAAATGGGGGCAGAAGTGCTAAATTGAACATTTGGAATTCTATTGCACTTTTGTACTAAATTTGAACTTTCGTACTTTGAATTCCCCCACTTCGGCAAGCCCAAAAACGTTGGCAACAAGCTGAAAAAAAAACAGAACTAATAATGAACTTTAGAAAAGCGACAAAAAATGATATTTCAATAATTGTGGAAATGATTGCTGATGATGAGCTTGGAAGAACCAGAGAAAATTTTCAGGTTCCATTACCAGCCGAATATCTTAACGCTTTTGAAAAAATAAGTACTGACCGAAATCAAGAACTAATTGTTGTCGAAAACGAAAATGCTGAAATTATCGGAACTTTACAATTGTCCTTTATTCAGTATCTGACTTATCGGGGCGGAATTAGAGCGCAGATAGAGGCTGTAAGAATAAAGAAAGACCAAAGAGGACTCGGAATTGGAAAAACGATGTTTAAATGGGCAATAAATAGAGCAAAAGAACGGAATGCTCATTTACTACAATTAACGACTGACAAAAAAAGACCAAAGGCAATTAAATTCTATGAAGATTTGGGATTTAAAGCAACTCACGAAGGAATGAAAATACACTTTGAATAAAAAGCCAGTTGCCAACAGCGTATCCTATGAAAAGTACTGGTCCAGTTCTCCAAAGTTAATATGTATTTTTTAATTATCTTAGTTCCTAAACCCTGCTTGTGGCAGGCAGGCAACACCTGTTACCTATACGCTTTGGGCACAAGCAGAAAAAAACACCCTGACAATGGAGAACAATGAAATTTTAAGAGAACAAATCTTTGAGATTATAAAGAATCAACTCAGGGACAACGACCCACCTGAGACTAAAGTGACTTATGATAGATTACGAAAACAAGGATTTGATGATTTTCAAACCAGACAAATGATTGGACAATGTATTGCCGTTGAGTTATTTGAAGTTATTAGATTTAAAAAACCATATAATAATAAACGCTACATTGTGAATTTAAAAAAATTGCCAACAGAACCATTTGATTAGGTAAACATAAAAATTGAATTGAAATCAATATAAAACACTGCTGACCATAATGTATTGCGGAGAGTGGGTTTTAAATAGTCATAAGACTGATGCTGTTAAAATATCAAAAGAGACTGATAATTTGGAACAATTGATATCTCCATTTGCAAAAGAAGCCAGAAGAATGGTTTGAAAATGATAATGAGATGGAGAAATATTTTCCGATAGCAGATATGGCGGGCGAGACTCATATTCATTTTGTGGTCCGTAAATGAAAATTGTGTAAACTGTAAGAAATCACCTCGTAATCCCGAACGACACCATACCGTAAAACGTTACATTTATATTGGCTTGATTCCGTAAAGCAAACATAGACTAACCATGAATTCACGATGCAAAACTTAAAAATAGGGCAAAAAGCCACGCGAAGTCTCACCTTGAATGCCGACCATGTAAAAACCTATGCGGGTTTAAGCGGCGATTACAATCCGCTGCATTTTGATGAGGACTTTACCTCCAAAACAAAGTTCAAACGTTTGGTGGTTCAGGGCGGATTGACCACCGGACTGTTGCATGCCCTTGTGGCCATGGATATGCCCGGACCAGGCACGGTTTTTCTCAGTCAGGACTGGAAATTCACGGCTCCGGTATTCATTGGGGATACGATTACCGCAGAGGCTGAAATCATGAGTGTTCATGAAACCAAACCAGTCACGCAACTTGCCATTAAGATTACACGCCAAGACGGAGAAACTGTGTTGGAAGGAGAAGCTTGGTGCTATACGTTTGCCCCTGAAGAGTAATTTGGTGAGCCATTTCCTTTAACCCGAAACAATATCCAGTTCCTTGATTTGCGCTTTATATTCCGAAGGAAGCAGAAGGTGCTTAATGAGTCCGTCCAACCTAATCAACCTGCTAAATTTATACATTGGAACTGCAGGTTTGAGCCATGAAAATTCATTGAACTGCAACAAGGTTTTCACCCGTTCCGGGACGACCAATTTTTGGGCCTCGATCAATACCTTATAACGAACAGTGCCAAGGTGCTTTTTATATTGCTTAAATAGATTGGCGGTATAGTCACTTTTTCGTAGGTCTGCCTTTAAATGCGACGTTCTTACAGGAAGCCATTCCATATAATTCCTTGGGAGTTCTTTTAATCCCATCCCGTCACCAACACGATAAAATACATTGTACACTTCCTCCTTTTCTTCGTCGGTCAATTTTTTTTCGAGCAATTCATAAGATGAAATGGAATAGTAAATCAACATAAACAGAACATCTCGGTAGGCCCAATCGGGTATGGAAAAACCCCGGTTTTGTTCTATGGCAAGATGTATGTTCCTCATGGTATCAATGGCTTCATGGGCTTCTTCCATAGGTGCAAAAACAATTCGTCGTGCATACCTGACTGTAGAGAAAAGTCGACCAATGGGATCTGCCGGTAATTTGCCTGTAAAGTAAAGCCAGTCCACGGCTTTATTCAGCGCAAATTCGGCAGAGGCACCCGCAAAAATAAAAAGCACGGTGTCGCTTTTCCCCCAAATGGTTTTAACGATCGAGTCTTTTTTTACAAAGCCTTGCATAATGAAATTGCTTTCTACTAATTTACGAATAAACTGAAACTAAAAATTCATTATCTTTAAATCGGTTTGGACCCATACTGAAATTCTTAACGATTTCCTCCTCTATGGAAAACTATTTTAAACCATTGTGAGCGATCTGCAAAAAGAAAGGACAAAATGAACACCATGTTGATGATCGATATTAAAAGTTTATATAAAGTGGCTTTCGGACTTGCCCTATTTACAATAGTCTACAATATCGCCGAAGGTTTGATTTCAACCTATCTCGGCTTCGAGGATGAAAGTTTGGCACTGTTCGGTTTTGGGGCCGATAGCTTTATTGAGGTCATTTCTGGTCTTGGAATTGCCCACATGGTTTTAAGAATACAAAAAAATCCAGAAAGCAACAGGGATAATTTTGAAAAAACTGCCTTAAAAATAACCGGAGTTGCATTTTACCTTTTGGTTTTCGGATTGGTAATCACTAGTATTTACAATATTTGGACCGGGCACAAACCGCTCACCACTTTTTGGGGCGTTATTATCTCGCTCATTTCAATATTGGTCATGTGGCTATTGGTCGTCTGGAAACGAAAGGTTGGAAAAAAATTGGGCTCCGAACCCATTTTGGCCGATGCCAATTGTACCATGGTTTGCATTTATATGTCCGTCATTTTATTGGCAAGTAGCAGCATTTATGAATTGTTTGAAATTCCATATATCGATAGTATTGGCACTCTCGGACTTTCTTTCTTTGCATTTAAGGAAGGGAAAGAGTGCTTTGAAAAAGCAAACAGCGATACCTATTGCAGTTGTGATTAACAAGTAAGTGAACCTATTACATAAAACAAAATGCTTACCTATCATTCCAAAAATTGATTATCTTTAAATGGTCAGATTTTTACAACCAACCAACCAATGATAAAATTCTTTCGGAAAATTAGACAAACCAGCCTTAAGGAGGGCAAAATAATTAACTATCTTAAATATGCCATTGGAGAAATTTTGCTTGTGGTCATTGGAATTTTAATTGCATTACAGATCAATAATTGGAATGATTGGAGAAAGGATAGAATACAGGAAAAGATTCTTTTACAGGATTTGGCAGAAAACCTTGATTTAAATATTCAGACTTTAAATTTGGATATCAAATTTCTTCAGCAAGTGAATCTTTCCAGTAAGATCATTCTGGATGCACTGGATAGCAGAGTTCCTTACAATGATTCCCTCAATTTGCAATTTCATCTTGCAAGGGTAACAAAACAAGATTTATCGTTATCCAATATTGCCTATCAGGCCTTGAAAGATCGTGGCATAGGGATTATTTTAAATAAAGAATTGGCCAATGAAATTAAGAAATTGCACGAAGTGACCATTCCTCATTTGTTATCCGACAATAGTCAGGTCAATCAGTATTATGCGCCTTTTGACAATCATGTTGTACAAAATTTTATTTATGATTCTGAAAAAGGTCTGACACCTAATAATTATGAGGCTTTATTTACCGATCAATTTTATATTTCATGGACTAGAGCTTATATGGAAGGAAGAAAATATTTGATGAAGAACGATCTTGAAATGATTGGGGAATACGAACGGGTGCTACAACTCGTTAAAAATGAATTGAATTAGAAACTAATGTACGATAACAAAGATTAAATTCCATAGCCCTTTTATTCAAATATTAATATAGTAACGAAAAAGGTTTTTTTACACTCACCAACAAGCAGATTGCTTCGCTCTATTGCATCACGCTCGCAATGACCATCACTTCATATACTTCCCCTTCTTGCTCCCTTCATAAATCTCATACTTTACCAAACGGGCTTCCAATTTGGCATTGAAGAGATGTATTTTTCGGGTAGGTCGCAAGCCCACATGCTTTAAGGCATCGAGGTTGGAGGTAATAAACCAAGCATCGGTATTGGGATAATTTTGTTTGAGGGTATCCCCTATTTGTTTGTAAAAACTTTCCATATCCAAATCCAAACGTTCGCCATAAGGTGGATTGAAAACCATGTGCAATTTATTCTCGCCTCCTTTTTGGGTCTTAAAAAAATCTTCGTGTTTTATGGTGACAAAATCCTCCAAATGTGCATTTTTAATGTTTTCCTTGGCCTTGGCCACTGCACTTGGCGATTTGTCATACCCTATAATTTTATGGTGAAAGTCCCTGGTCTTGTTCAACAGGGATTCTTCAATTTTTTCAAATAGTTCCACATCCCAATCCTGCCAGCGTTCAAAGGCAAATTCCTTTCGCATCAAGTTGGGCGGAATGTTACAGGCAATCATCGCCGCTTCGGCCAAAATGGTGCCACTGCCACACATGGGATCCATAAAATCACATTGCCCGTCCCAACCCGAAAGCATGATCATTCCTGCTGCCAACACTTCATTGATAGGGGCAATATTGGTGGCGGTTTTATAACCCCGTTTATGCAAGGAATCCCCGGAAGCATCCAACGAAATGTTACAGGTATTCCTATCGATATGCACATTGACCTTTAGATCAGGGAATTTTAAATCCACGTTGGGGCGCTCGCCCGTGGTATCCCTGAATTTATCCACAATGGCATCCTTGGTTTTTTGGGCAATGTAAAGGGAATGTGTAAAGGTTTCAGAATGCACTGTAGCATTAACGGCCAAGGTTCCTGAAGGTTTTAGGTAGGGTTCCCAAGACATGTTATAGAGGTTATCGTATAACTCCTTTTCATTTTTTACCCTAAAACTGTGGATGGGCTTTAAAATTTTAATGGCTGTTCGCAATGCTAGATTAGCTTTATACATAAAACCCTTATCTCCAACAAAACTGACACTCCTTATCCCCATGGTCACATCTTGTGCCCCAAGTTGTGTGAGCTCCTTTGCCAACAATTCTTCAAAACCAAATAAGGTTTTGGCAACCATGTTAAAATTATTCTCCATGCTTTACTTCTAAATCCTTGCAAAAATAAAGTATTTTTGTCGCAACTTAATGGTTAATTGGGATTAGGTTACGGATGGAGCAAGTGTTGGAGCTCTTTTCTTTTTTAGAATGTTGAGCCTGTTGAAATACTATAAAAAAGAAAAAGCAACTTGCGAGAGCCGGGTGCTTTGAGGCGAAAGCTGAAAAGCAAACCCCATAAAAAACTTGACAAAATATAGATTCCCGCTGAAGTTTATCTTGAGCGAAGCCGAAAGACAGGAAATAAATATGACAAAACACAAAACGCATTGGTACGCATCTTGGTTTGATACACCATTCTATCATATTTTATATAAAGATAGGGACCATGAAGAAGCACAGTCGTTTATGGATACCCTGACCCATTATTTGAACCTTCCGGAACATGGCAAAATATTGGATTTGGCCTGTGGCAAAGGACGGCATTCGATGTACTTGAACGCTTTGGGCTATGATGTCACGGGTGTTGATTTATCTGAAAATAGCATTGCTTACGCCAAACCATTTGAAAATGAGACCCTTCATTTTCAGGTTCACGATATGTGCCAACCCTTCAACCAAAAATTTGACGCCGTTTTTAATCTATTTACCAGTTTTGGGTATTTTGAAAACGAAGAAGACAACCTCAACACCATTAAGGCCATAAAAGAGGATTTAAACGATTTTGGTTTCGGTGTGATTGATTTTATGAACAGTAATTTCGTCATAGAGCATTTGATTCCTGAAGACAGTAAAACCATCCAGAACATTGTGTTTAAACAGAATCGCTATGTAAAAGACGGTTATATTTTCAAGGATATCCAGTTTAACTATAAAGGTGAGGTTTATAAGTTTCAGGAGCGTGTAAAGGCATTGACACTTGAGGATTTTGAATTGTTATTTGAACAAGCCGGTGTATTTTTGTTGGATGTTTTTGGCGATTATAAATTGCGTAAGTTTGACAACACTAGTTCTGAACGCCTGGTGATGATTTTTAAATAAATTTAGAGCTTAAATTCCAAGAAAAATATATGAATAAATATCTACTTCCCATTTATGCAGTCCTTTTTGGTGTGCTGCTTGTTGCATTATTAAGGCAAAGAAAATCA
>DASWKU010000446.1:0-14161 GCA_036396455.1 Flavobacteriaceae bacterium | reverse complement strand
GGATTTTGAATCCAGCGCGTCTACCAATTCCGCCACTTGAGCAATTTGGATTGCAAAATTATAAAATAATTTAGTTCTTGCAATTAAAATAGTGCCTTTTATGCTTTTGCAGTCCAAATTAATTCCTAAATTTGCACCTCGTTTAACGAAAGCAATTTAATTCATTACTATACAACTCATTACAAATGCCAAATGTAATTACCGAAGCTAAAATTTTTACTTGTCATCAAAGTGAGGAACTTGCTGAAAAAATTGCAGCTACTTTTGGTGTGGCGTTAGGTAAAGTCATTACATCAACCTACAGTGATGGTGAGTTTCAGCCTTCGTATGAAGAGTCGATACGAGGAACACGAATATTCATTATTGGTTCAACCCATCCCGGTCCTGAAAATTTAATGGAAATGCTGTTAATGATTGATGCCGCCAAACGCGCATCTGCAAGACATATTACAGCCGTTTTACCTTATTTTGGTTGGGCCAGACAAGACCGAAAAGATAAACCAAGAGTGCCAATTGCCGCCAAATTGGTAGCAAAAATGTTGGAAGCTGCTGGAGCAACTCGTATCATCACCATGGATTTACATGCCGATCAAATTCAGGGATTTTTTGAAAAACCTGTAGACCATTTATTTGCATCAACAGTATTTTTACCATACCTGAAAAGTTTAAATTTAGAAAACCTAACCATTGCCTCTCCAGATATGGGAGGTTCTAAAAGGGCTTATGCTTATTCAAAAGCATTGGAAAGCGATGTGGTCATCTGTTACAAGCAACGCATAAAGGCCAACGTGATTTCCAGCATGGAACTTATTGGCGACGTCACAGGTAAAAATGTGGTTTTGGTAGATGATATGGTTGACACTGCCGGAACCCTGACCAAAGCAGCAGATTTAATGATGGAACGTGGTGCATTAAGCATAAGGGCCATTTGTACACATCCTATTCTATCGGGCAATGCTTATGAGAAAATTGAAAATTCCAAATTACAGGAGTTAATTGTAACCGATACAATTCCCCTAAAACAAAAAAGCAGCAAAATTAAAGTGATTAGCTGTGCCGAACTTTTTGCCGATGTGATGCATAATGTGCATTACAACAAATCAATTAGTTCAAAATTTATAATGTAGTTTCGACTACGCTCAACTACCCAAATAAATTTGATGGTAGTATTTTAAAAATAATATTAATAATAACTATAATTTTAAACAATGAAAACAAGTTGATTTAAATCAACGCCGTTTACATAATACAATTAAATAATAATAAACAAACAATTATGAAATCAATTACAATCAATGGATCTCAAAGAGAAAGCGTGGGCAAAAAAGCAACAAAGGCCTTACGTAATGCTGGCCAGGTTCCTTGCGTATTATACGGAGGAGACAAACCAGTACATTTCTTTGCAGCAGAATTGGCATTCTCAAAACTGGTTTATACCCCCAACGTACATACCGTTGTGGTTGCTTTGGACAATGGTGAAACCTATGAAGCCATTATGCAGGACATTCAATTTCACCCTGTAAACGATAGAATCCTGCATGTGGATTTTTATCAATTATTTGCAGACAAAGAAATTACCTTGGATATTCCAGTACATATTATTGGAACTTCAAAAGGCGTGTTAAATGGTGGTGTATTGCGTAAAAACCAACGTAAATTAAGAGTAAAGGCATTACCTGCCAATTTACCGGATTACATCGAAGCGGACATTACACCTTTAAAAATTGGAGATAAATTATATATTACCGCTTTAGAAAATGAAGCTTATAAATTTTTACACCCAGAAAATACAGTTGTATGTCAAGTAAGCCGTTCTAGAGCAAGTATTGCTGAATTTGAAGAAGAAATGGAAGCTGAAGCAGCAGAAGCGGCTGGAGAGGAAGGAACTGAAGGCGCAGAAACTCCAGTTACTGAAGCAACTTCTGAAACCCAAGAATAAATTTCATATTTATTTAATAAACCAAAAGCATTCTGTATATCAGGATGCTTTTTTATTTTTACATAAATTAACCTCATGTTAAAATTCTTCTTTAACCTATTTAAAAAGGAAGATCCTTCGGTAAAGGATAAAGATCTCGACGTTATGAAAAAATATCTTATCGTAGGTTTGGGAAACATTGGAGAGCAATACCAAAATACACGTCATAATATTGGCTTTAAAATTCTTGATTTTTTGGCCAAAAAAGAAAATCTTTTGTTTGAAACTCAAAAACTTGGAGATATAACGACCTATAAGTTCAAGGGCAGACACTTTATTTTGTTAAAGCCAAGCACCTATATGAATTTGAGCGGGAAATCCATTGCATATTGGTTGACCAAAGAAAAAATCCCTTTGGAACATCTGCTCGTTATTGCCGATGATATCAACCTGCCTTTTGGCACCATAAGGCTAAAAACCAAAGGAAGCGATGGTGGACATAACGGTTTAAAAGACATTCAGGACAAACTACAGACCATAAACTACAACCGATTTAGATTTGGAATCAGCGATGAATTCAGTAAAGGCAGGCAAGTGGATTATGTTTTGGGCGAATGGACAGACGAAGAAAATAAGCTTTTGCCCGAGCGATTGGAAAAATCGGTTGAGCTTATCAAATCATTTGGAACCGCGGGGATTTCCATTACCATGAATGCATTTAATGGAAAATAAAAAGAGGATTGTTCAATCCTCTTTTTTATTAATTAACTTATTCTACAACAATCTTTTTGATGGCCATCCTCACTCCATCACTTATGTGAAGCAAATATAACCCAGACTGAACATTGTTTAATTTGATGTTCTCATTAAAATCTCCAGCCTCTCGATAATAGTTGTGGTATATTTTTCTTCCTCTGAGGTCAAAAATATCAATATTAATGTCTCTCGATAAAGACGTGTTCAATTTAATGACAAATACCCCTTTATTCGGATTTGGATAAACCTTAAAGTTATCAAAGCCGTATGTTTCAATATCCAAAGTTGGTAAGACATTAACCGTATAATCTTCAACTTCTCCATCAGCTCCATTTTCACACGACGTTGGCAATCCATCACCGTCATATTTTGTTGTAACCCTCATAATCGTACTCCCTAAAGTCGCACTGGAAGGGATGGTTACAGAGGGTGAGTTGGAAGTTGTTCCATTTGCTACATTCGTTGCACTACCTAAATCGTATTCTTCACCAGCATCATCAAAGCTGCAATTTTGATTCCAGTCAATCCAAACAATAGTATTAGTTGTATAATCCCCATCTGTATTGACATTAACTGTTAGATTATAAGAACTATCTCTATTAACATTCGTAGAAATAGAAGTGTAATCGCTATAACCAGAAGGTTTAGCGGAAACATTATCAATGGTATTAAATTGAACTCTCGTTGTGCTCGTTTCATAAATTTCATTTGCAACCGAAGTACAATTGCCATTGGTCAATGGCAGAATAACGTCCTTGTTTTTTGGTGAGGAAGATGTAGGCGTGCCAGTTATTGTAATAGTATAATTGCCCTGTGCAAGACTGTTCAAATTGTTAACGGTCATTGTAAATGGCCCGGGAGCAGATAAATTATCTGGCGAAAACACCACTGAAGTCCCACCAGGATTGCCAGACGCTGTAAAGGTTGTGGTTTCAGAAAATCCATTTGCAACATAATACTCTAAATTAAAAGTTGCCGAGTTATCCCCACAAACAATATCGTCTAAACTTGTTTCAATAATAAAGAAGTCAGGATCTTGTGAAATAGAGAAGTCAAAATCTGAAACATCATAAAAAATATTGTCTGCGGCTTCTACCATGAGCCTAGCCGTGGATGTGTCAGGCATTCCAGATGAAACAGGGTACATATATGACCCGTCATTCGGCGTGTCAGAAGCAATTATAACCGGAAATGTCAAACCTCCATCTGTAGATAGTTTAATGTTCACTAATTGACAATTAATTGTCCCAATATCCGTTGTTTGACCAACGTGCCATGTAATTTCCTGTGTTGAACCTTGTGTCCAAGATATGGGATTGGTTACAGTAAAAGGGTCAACATCTTCAACTGTAATTTCCATCAAATCAAAACTGGTTTGTCCATCTTGTGAAATCGTTGAAGCACTTCTATCCCTAACCGTCAATGCCCAGTTTAAAGTTCTCGCTACATTAGATGCTGTTTCCCAATCACTGCCCACTGTAGGATTGGTTTGTGTAACATTACCATCAAGAACGCTACTGAACCTTGGTATATATCGATCTTTTGAACTTGATGGGGATAAGGACCTATTCATAGAACCTGAAAGCAAATCTGGTCCAAAATTAAGGTAATTGGCCACTCCACTATCTATTTGTTCCCAACAATAAGTTAATGCATCCCCACCATTGGGGTCAGTGGCATCGCCCTTAAGAACGTAAGGTGTTCCTTTGGGAATACTATAGTCCAGTCCCGCATTGGCTGTTGGTGGATCATTTGCAATGACGGTTGTAATCGCACATGAAATCGCCACGTTGTCTAAAATTTGGTCAATGCTGTGATAATGAAAATATGGATCACTGTGTGGTTGTATATCATCAGGCCCCGTAATACCAGCATAAGCCATAATGGTTGTGCCACTTCCCGGTTCAGAATTAACACCAGTGCCTTCGGACACATACGCAAATGTATGATTGGCTCCCATTTGATGTCCTATTTCATGAGCCACGTAATCTATGTCAAAATTATCACCTTCAGGTATGCCGTCGGCTGGCGATGTATAGCCAGCCCCTTTATTTAAATCATTTGGAGATGGGGTGTCATCTTCACAAACACATCCTATGCAACCAGCATTTCCACCTCCTCCAGAAGCCCCAAAGAGATGTCCAATGTCATACGCTGCATTTCCCAAAACACTTGTCAAGGTGTTTTGCAATTCCAAATTCCAATTGTCCAAATTTGCCGCATCTGAATAGGGGTCTGTTGCAGGATCATCAAAAACCACTAAATTATCATTGCCAATAATTTCAAAAGTTATGGCCATATCCATTTCATAAACTTCGTTTACCCTTGTGATTGTTGCATTAATGGCGGCTAAGGCATCCACAACAGCATCACCATTACCGGCATTTCCATCGTCATGGTACTGCGTGTATTCTCCAGTTGTGGATACCACAAGTCTGTATTTACGCAATAATTTGTCATTGGCTTCCTTTGACGTTATTGTTCCCCCTTTTTTATTGAATATTTTATTGATAGCGTCTATTGTCCTACATTCAAACTTATCCATATAATTTCCTCTGGCACTTCGACCATACTGTACATATTGGTTTGAACCCTTAGAAATGGGTTGCATAAATAGGGTTGGTCTGTCAATATATGAAATCATGGTTTGGACACCCTGAGGAGAAACACTCATCCTTAATCTTGCCCCTTGGCTTTCTAAACTAAATCCCGCATAAGATTTGATATTGGGAAACTTGACCGACAGTTCAGGAGCAAAAACAGGAGCTTCATAAATTTTGAAAGATTCAAGCTTCCCATTATATCCTGGTATCTGAATAATGACTTGGTCTCTATTTTTCAATGCCCCTTGTAAAAGTGCTGCTGAAAGGGTTTGTTGAAATACGGACAAATTAAGCTCAAAGATTTGCACCTTATTTTTGTTTAAATGTAATTTAGCTAATTGAGCCTGATCATTAATGTTTTCGATTTTTGCCCAACTGGATTTTTGCCCAAAAAGGGAAAAGGCATTTAAAAATATTGTGATTGCCAAAACATAGTTTAGTTTTGTCATATATTATTAATTTAGTTATAGTGTCATTTAAATTAGGTTATAAATTTAACTTTTTTAATTAAATCCCTAATAGAATTAGTAACCATTTTTAATGGAAAAGATAATCGATTTTCAAACATTTAACAATTTAAAACCCTCAGTAGTAACCATTGGCACGTTTGATGGTGTCCATTTAGGGCATCAAAAAATTATTAAACGACTTCAAAACGTCGCCAAAGAAAAAGGGCTACAATCTGTTATTCTCACGTTTTTTCCACATCCAAGAATGGTATTGCAGCACGCCGTGGAGATTAAGCTGCTTAATACCATTGAAGAACGACAAGAACTTTTATCCCATTTAGGATTGGATCATTTGGTCATTAAAAAGTTTACAAAAGAATTTGCAAGGTTATCGCCAGAACAATACGTGAGGGATATTTTAGTGAAAGAGTTAAATGCAAAACACATTATTATTGGTTATGACCATAGGTTTGGCAAAAATAGGCGTGCCAACATTAAAGACCTGATTACATTTGGCAAGCAATTTGGTTTTAAAGTTGAAGAAATTTCCGTACAGGATGTTGAAGATGTTGCCGTAAGCTCCACAAAAATTAGAACGGCTTTAAACAGGGGTGATGTTAAAACCGCAAATGCTTTTTTGGGCTATGATTACTTTTTGACCGGAAGAGTAATAAAGGGCAAGCAAATTGGCAAACAAATTGGTTTCCCTACCGCCAATATTGAAATTAAGGAAGACTATAAACTCATTCCAAAAACTGGGTCTTATGTTGTGAAATCATATATTGAAGACAACCTTGTTTATGGTATGATGAATATTGGCACCAATCCAACTGTTGATGGGACTAAACAATCCATAGAAATTCATTTTTTCAACTTTAATCAAGACCTATACAACAAAAGGATCAAAATCGAACTTTTGGATTGGTTAAGGGAAGAACGTAAATTTGAATCGTTGGAACATCTACAATCCCAGTTAAAAATTGATAAAGTAAATGCACTTAAAGTCATTGAAAAAAAGAGTCCTAATTTAATGGATTGATTTAAACATGAATACCTGATTTTACTCCACAAAACAAGATTAAATGTATTTGTAATTGTTTAAATTTGTCCCTTAAATTTTTCGATAATGTTACAAGTCCCTTTTATTAGAGCACATAAAGAAGAGGTCATTAAACGATTGGCCAAACGAAATATCGATGCCACCCAAATGATTAATGAGGTTATTGCTTTTGATGAAGATCGAAGGCGTTTGCAAACAGAATTGGATAAGGTCTTGGCAGAATCCAACAGCTTATCCAAAGAGATTGGTATCCTATTTAAATCTGGAGATATCCAAAAAGCTAATGTTCTCAAAGAAAAAACGGGGCAATTAAAAGAGGAGTCCAAGACTTTAGGTGACCAACTCAATAACAAAGTTGAAGCCTTAAGCCAACTGCTTTACAAAATTCCTAATGTTCCAAATGATCTGGTCCAACCTGGGAATACAGAACAAGACAATGAAGAAGTTTACCAAGAAGGTGATATTCCTAAACTACATAAAGATGCGTTGCCACATTGGGAACTGGCAAAAAAATATGACATTATCGATTTTGAACTTGGCAACAAAATTACCGGAGCGGGATTTCCTGTTTACAAAGGTAAAGGTGCCAAATTGCAACGTGCTTTGATCACTTACTTTTTGGATAAAAATACGGCTGCCGGTTATACCGAATACCAACTCCCACATTTGGTCAATGAAGCTTCAGGATTTGGAACTGGACAACTACCAGATAAGGAAGGGCAAATGTACCATGTTACCGAAGATAATTTATACCTCATCCCTACTGCCGAAGTTCCTGCCACCAATTTGTTCAGGGACAATTTGCTTAATGAATCTGATTTGCCAATTGCCGTCACAGGGTATACGCCTTGTTTTAGACGAGAGGCCGGAAGCTACGGTGCCCATGTAAGAGGATTGAACCGATTGCACCAATTTGATAAAGTAGAAATTTTACGTGTTGAACACCCCAATCGTTCTTATAAAGCACTTGACGAAATGGTCAACCATGTAAAAGGAATTTTAAAAGATTTAAAATTACCCTATCGTATTTTACGTTTGTGCGGTGGAGATTTAGGATTTACTTCAGCATTGACCTATGATTTTGAAGTGTTTTCAACTGCCCAAGATAGATGGTTGGAAATTTCTTCAGTTTCAAATTTTGAAACCTTTCAGGCCAATCGCTTAAAGTTACGTTTTAAAAATTCTGATGGCAAAAGTGAACTTTGCCACACACTTAATGGAAGTTCATTGGCACTTCCAAGAGTTCTTGCAGGTATTTTGGAAAACTATCAAACCCCTGATGGCATCCAAATCCCTGAAGTTTTAATTCCTTATACTGGATTTGATAAAATTTAATTTGTAAGATTTTTTCTATAATAATCCGTTGAAACGATTAAAAAACACGCTATTCAACGATTTTTTGTCGTTTTCTTTTGTTTTTTCCTAAATATTTTTGAAGTTAGTATTCCAAATAAGAACTGACCTACTTATGAAAAATATTAAACGCATTGTACTGCTTGTAACATTGATAGTAATGGTAAGCAAAGTCTTCTTTTAATGAGACACTTGTACAATTAAAACGGACGACATAAAAATTTTGCCAATCAAGATAATTGAATCATTTTTATAATATAATGGTTAATAGCACATTTATTTTAACTGGTTAATGCCTAAACAATAGTTTGGGCATTTTTTTTATAAAAACATTCACAATACCAAAAACTTACTTTAGTTATATTTACATAAATTAGTGTTATGAAGAGGTCAATATTTATTGTGGGTTTGTTGCTTTCAATGTTTGCATTTTCGCAAAGCGAAGAAATTGCCGACGACTATTTTAAACGTGGTGAATTTGAAAAGGCTTTGATTACCTACCAGAAACTGAACGAAAACAATAATAACTTCAATATCTCTTATAAAATAATTAGTACCCTGCAACAATTGGAGCGTTATGATGAAGCCCAAAATGTGATTGTAGATTTCATGACTAAATATAAATTACCAATGTTTTTAGTGGAAATGGGCTATAATTATCAATTGAAAGATAGTTTGGACATTGCAAATCAATATTATAATAAGGCCGTTTCATTGATTGAAGAAAAACCCGCCTATACTTCCAGTGTTGCCAACCAATTTGAAATACACTCCCTTTTGGATGAGGCCATTATTGTTTATAAGAAAGGCATGGAATTGCTTCCTGAAGCTAATTTCAACATTCAACTCGCACGAATTTATGGAGAGCAGGGCAATGTTGAACAAATGTTTTCCAATTATATCGATTATACTGAATTAAAGCCTGTTTTTTTAAACAATACCAAGAGAATTTTTAGTGATTTTATTTCAGAAAACAAGGACAACGAAAATAATTTAATTCTGAAAAAATTGCTGTTAAAAAAGATTCAGGAACAACCAAACACGTATTGGTACGAGTTATTGAGTTGGCTGTTTGTTCAGGAAAAAGAATACAGCAAATCATTCACTCAAGAAAAAGCCCTATATAAACGAAACCCAGAAAGCCTGGACCGAATTATCGAATTGGCAGTAGCGGCAGTCAATGCAAAAGTATATGGTACTGCCCAAGACATTTTTAAATATGTGCTTGAAAACAGTCAGGACATTCAAACCGTTCTTTTGGCACATCAGTATCTTTTGGACATTGGGGCCCAAAATGCGTCCAAAAAAGAACTTCTGGAAATAGACAAAAAGTACCTCGATTTATTTAAGCAGTATGGAACTTACGAACCAACCTTATCATTACAAATCGCTTATGGTAACTTTTTGGCATTTTATTTACAAAAGCCTGAAGAGGCCGGTCAACTTTTAAAGCAAAGTTTGAAACTAAATCTTTCAGCATTTCAGGAAGCTACTGTAAAACTAAAACTGGGCGATATTTTGGTGCTACAGGAAAGGTTCAACGAGGCTTTAATTTATTATACTCAAATTCAAGCCAACTTAAAGAATAGTACCATCTCTCAAGAGGCTCGTTTTAAAGTAGCCAAAACCAGTTATTATAAAGGTGATTTTGATTGGGCTGAAGCGCAGCTTAAAATCTTGAAATCCTCTACCTCCCAACTTATTGCCAACGACGCTCTGGATTTAAAATTATTGATTTCGGATAATAAATATGATGACTCGTTGCATGTGGCCTTAAAATTGTATGCAAAAGCTGATTTAATGGCATTTCAAAACAAAACCGATGAAGCCATTTCACTTTTGGATACTATATTAACTGAGCATAAAGGCGAAAGTATAGTTCCCCAAGCTTTGTTTAAGCAGGCCCAATTATTCGAACAAAAAAAGCAATTTGAAAAGGCCCTTGCAAACTATCAATCTATTATTACAAATTATCGAGACGGAATATTGGTCGATGATGCTTATTATTTTTTGGCCGAACTATACAACGATCAACTCGCACTACCTGAGAAAGCTAAAGAACTTTACGAAAAAATCATATTTGACCATCAGGACAGTATTTACTTTGTTGATGCCAGAAAGAAATTTAGGATGCTTCGTGGAGATGCCATAAATTGATGCCATGCCTATTGCTGAAACCAACCGCCTTCTTATTTCCAAAATTACCTTAAAGGATGCCAAGTTTTTTCTTGAGCTTGTTAATTCACCCCATTGGTTAAAATATATTGGCGACAGACATCTAAAAACAGTAAAGGACTCAAAGACCTATTTACAAAATGGCACCATAAAAAGCTATGCCGATTTTGGATTTGGCTTTTATAAATTACAATACAAAAAAGAAGGCAACAAACCCATTGGTGTTTGCGGACTTATAAAACGCAAACAATTAGATGATGTGGATATTGGTTTTGCCCTACTTCCTGAATATGAAGGAAAAGGGTTTGGTCATGAAGCATCAGTAACCATTTTGAAATTGGCCAAAGAAACGTTCAACCTTAAAAAGGTTGTGGCTATTACCCAACCAAACAATACAAGTTCCATTAAATTATTGGAAAAATTGGGACTGTCTTTTGAAAAAAGCGTAAAACCGTTTGAAGATGGTGAAGAACTTTTGTTATTTGCAAAAACACTCTAACAACTTACAAATCGAGAATGCCATGATTATATACAATGTAACGATAAATATTGATGAAAGCATTCACGACGAGTGGCTACTTTGGATAAAAGAACATATACCGCAAGTTCTTGCCACGGGAAAATTCAAAGATGCCAAATTAACCAAAGTTTTGGTAGAAGAAGAGTTTGGAAGTGTAACCTATTCAGTGCAATACCGAGCATTTTCACGTGAAAGTTTGGACGCCTATTATAAAGAAGATGCCGAAAGGTTGAGAAATGATGGCCTGAAAAGGTTTGGTGATAAAATGCTTTCCTTTAGAACCGAACTTGAAATCATTGATGAATTTTCTGTAAAATTTGAATAAAAAAAGAAAAAGGAAAATAGAGAATAGACTGTGGAAAAGGAAGGCCTTAAAAACTTCGAACACAAAACAAATAAGTCCATTCTCTAAAATCTAGGCTCTAGGGATTTTAATCCAAATCCATAAAACTTCAGTCCGCTGCGTCTTTGCGAGAAATTCAATTTTTCACTGCGCTTTGGCAACAGCAAGAACATCCGTGTCCCGATAGCTATCGGGATCATGGCACATAATTAAGACCCATCCAAAGCCATAAAATTTCAGGACTCTGCGTCTTTGCGAGAAATTCTATCTATCTTCGTGCTTCAAGCCTAAGCTCTAACAAAAATATTCGTGATTTCGTGGCACATAATTAAGGCCCATCCAAAGCCATAAAACCTCGGGTCTCTGCGTCTTTGCGAGAAATTCTATCTATCTTCATGCTTCAAGCCTAAACTCCAACAAAAAATATTCGTGAATTCGTGGCACATAATTAAGGCCCATCCAAAGCCATAAAATTTCAGGTCTCTGCGTCTTTGCGAGAAATTCTATCTATCTTCGTGCTTCAAGCCTAAGCTCTAACAAAAATATTCGTGATTTCGTGGCACATAATCAACATCATGTCAAGGCAAAAAAGCATCTAGGGCAACATTTTTTGACCGATGAAGCCATTGCAGAAAAAATAGCCGATTCATTGTCCTTAAAAGGGTATAAACATGTCTTGGAAATCGGTCCCGGGATGGGTGTGCTTACCAAATACTTGCTAAAAAAGGACATTACGACCCATGTTATAGAAATTGACACCGAGTCGGTAGCGTATTTAAAAGCAAATTATCTAAATCTTGATAATCGCATCATTGAAAAGGATTTTTTAAAATACGATCTCACCCAACGATTCAAAGAAGAACCTTTTGCCATCATCGGTAATTTCCCTTATAACATTTCTTCCCAAATCCTTTTTAAAACTTTAGAAATGAGGGCCCAGATACCTGAATTTTCAGGGATGTTCCAGAAGGAAGTCGCCATGCGCATCTGCTCTAAAGAAGGCAGTAAGGTCTATGGCATTTTATCCGTTTTAACACAAGCGTTTTATGATGCCACCTATTTATTTACGGTGCCACCTACGGTATTCAATCCACCTCCTAAAGTAGAATCTGGAGTGCTATTGTTGAAGCGAAAAGAAAATTATACACTTCCGTGTAATGAAATGTTATTCTTTAAAGTGGTGAAAACAGCATTTCAACAGCGCCGAAAAACGCTTCGTAACAGTTTAAAAACATTCAATTTAAACGATAATTTAAAAGCAAATAGTATATTTGACAAACGCCCGGAACAGTTAACCGTTGCTACATTTATTCAGCTTACAAAGGACATTGAACATCAGTAATTTATTTTAGCTTGAAAGAAGAAAAAGATAACATACAATTTCAATTGACTGAGGAACTTATAGACAAAGTCGAGATACTTATCGAATTAAAAAACGATAAAGCATTACGTAAGCTATTAAATGAGTTTCACTACGCCGATATTGCTGAAATTCTAGATGAGCTCGATCTGGATGATGCCGTATATGTCATCAAACTTCTGGATTCTGAAACCACTTCAGACATTTTGATGGAGTTGGATGAGGACAACCGTGAAAAAGTACTTCGAAACCTTTCTGCCAAAGAAATTGCTGAAGAAATTGAAGAGCTGGATACCGACGACGCCGCCGATATTATTGCAGAACTTCCTGAAGATCGACAACGTGAGGTTATTTCGAACATTGAAGATGAGGACCACAAAGCTGAAATTACTGAACTTTTGGCCTACGATGAAGACACTGCCGGTGGTTTAATGGCAAAAGAGCTCGTTAAGGTTTACGAAACCTGGACCGTTGCCGGTTGTTTGCGAAGAATAAGAGGTCAGGCTGAAAATGTAACACGGGTACATTCCATTTACGTTGTCAATAAACAGGACAAACTCATTGGACGGTTGTCCTTAAAAGATTTGATTACGGCTAAAAGTGACCAGAAAATAGCCGATATCTATATTTCCAATGTCGATTACGTAAATGTTCATGACGATGCCGAAGATGTTGCCAAAATCATGCAGAAATATGACTTGGAGGCCATTCCGGTGGTTGATGACAATCAAGTGTTATTAGGCCGCATCACCATTGATGACATTGTGGACGTGATTAGAGAGGAAGCGGACAAAGATTACCAGTTGGCAGCGGGCATTTCACAGGATGTTGAAGCCGACGATACCATTTGGGAACTCACAAGGGCAAGATTGCCTTGGTTATTGATTGGCACATTTGGAGGTCTTGGAGCGGCAACAATTATTACCGGATTTCAAGCAGAAATGTCCAAATATATTGTCCTGTTAAGTTTCATTCCCCTTATTCAAGCAACGGCTGGAAATGTAGGGGTGCAGTCCTCGGCAATTGTTGTACAAGGCTTGGCCAATGACACCATTAAAGGGGAAATATTAAAACGCCTGTTAAAAGAGTTTATTCTAGGACTTGTTAATGGCATTGCCATTGCCATAGTGGTTTTACTTGTAAGCCATTTTTTCTTTCATACCGAATATATCATTTCAATGACCATTGGAATTGCAGTCATTACCGTTATCATTATTGCAGCATTGATAGGAACTTTCATCCCTATTTTTTTGGACAAACGCGGTATTGATCCCGCCGTGGCCACAGGCCCTTTTATTACGACAAGCAACGATATTTTTGGTATTTTAATTTATTTTTTAATTGCTAAGGTCATCCTTGGTTTTTAATTGAAATGGTATTAATGGACTTATCTAATGAAAGCAATCAACATACAAGAGAAATTTACAAAATTCAGTAAAAATTGGCATCCACATCAAATTGCGGTTGTAGATGACATGCAGGTGATCTTGGCAAAATTAAAGGGTGAATTTGTTTGGCACAGCCATGAGCATGAAGATGAATTGTTTCAGGTAATTAAAGGAACTTTGTACATGCAATTTAGGGATCGGACAGAAATTGTAAAAGAAGGCGAACTCATTGTTGT
>DASWKU010000445.1:0-5752 GCA_036396455.1 Flavobacteriaceae bacterium | reverse complement strand
GCTATAAAAATGTACGGTTTAGGATGGCTGTTGTAGAATCTGTAGATACAACATTGAAGCAGCTTCAAACTTCAACTGGAGTATTTTCGTATGATTATCTTATAATAGCAACTGGAAGCCAAACCAATTTTTTTAATTTTGAACCCATTAAAAATGAACTCTTTACGCTCAAATCCATTCCTGATGCCCTAAATATCAGAAATTTTATTTTTCAGAATCTTGAAAAAGCCTTGGCAAAGCCCAAAGACGAAATGCTGGATGAAATTTTAAGCATTGCCATTGTTGGAGGAGGGCCTGCTGGTATTGAAATTGCCGGTGCCCTTGCGGAAATGAAGAAATATGTGATCCCTAAAGACTTTCCCGATTTGGATGTGTCAAAAATGCGCATTAATTTATACGAAGCCAATGATAGGGTGTTGAAAATGATGTCGCAAGAGGCTTCTGCAAAAAGTCTGGAGTATTTAAAACAAATGGGCATTAATGTGAAGCTAAACTCTAGGATCAATTCCTACCTAAACGATAAATTATCCGATATTTCAGGTAACATATTTTATACCGATACGGTAATTTGGACCGCCGGTGTTAAAGGTGCGCCTATTGACGGACTTCCAAAGGAAAGTATCATTTCAGGGGATCGTATTTTGGTGGATGAATTTAACCAAGTATTGCGTACCGATTCCATTTTTGCCATAGGTGATGTCGCCGCTTGTATCACTGAAGATAACCCAAAAGGACTTCCAATGCTCGCTCCAGTGGCCCAGCAACAAGGCAGGCATTTGGCCAAAAATATTCTGTGTAAAATCAAAAATAAGCCTTTGAAGCCCTTTGTTTATAACGATAGGGGAACCATGGCAACCATTGGAAGAAAAAAAGCGGTTGTGGATTTACCGAACTGGAAATTTCAAGGGGCATTTGCCTGGTTTGTATGGATGTTTGTCCATATCATGTCACTCGTTGGCCATAGAAACAAAGTGGTTGCCTTTTTAAATTGGGCAGCCAATTATTTTACCTATGACAAACCCTTGGGTTTAATCATTAGGCCTTATAAAAGACAAGGGATTGATGATAAGAATTGAAAATTACACGTTCTCAAAGTCAGTTTTTAATCAAATGAATTCTCCGATGTCCCGATAGCTATCGGGACTGCCTCGGGTGTAGCGCATTGATAATCAAATTACACAAAGAGCCTAGAGGATAAAGAGGTCTTGTTTCTTGTCCCGATGCGGACTTGTAGCACTGTGGTCTTGATTCAGATACCTTAATGGTGCTGCCTCGAGGTAGTCCATTCGTCTTAATTTAAGGTTTTCTTAACAAATAAGGAAGTGGTAATGTGTAAATTTATAACCATTAATTTCTAATCACTAATATTGTATAACATGAAAAAATCACTATGCCTTATTGCAATTGTAGCAATATCCTTGAATGTAAATGCCCAAATTGATACACCTGCACCAAGCCCTTTTGCAAAAATTGAGCAGAAAGTAGGATTGACCGATGTGACTTTGGAATATTCCCGGCCAAGTATGAGAGGTCGCACCATTTTTGGAGATCTTGTACCCTATGATAAATTATGGCGTCTAGGGGCCAATATGAACACAAAAATCACCTTTAGTGATGATGTTACAGTAGGTAACAGTACTTTAAAAGCGGGATCCTATGCGGTTTATGCAAAACCTAACCCAAGCAATTGGGAAGTTATTTTTTATACAGATTCCAATAATGGTGGACTTCCTGAAAACTGGGATGATGCCAAAGTAGCTGCAAAAGTAACTGTTGAAATCAATCCACTTCCATTTGATATTGAAACATTTACCATGAGTTTTGATAGTTTAACCAGTGGTTCTGCGGTATTGGGTATGTTTTGGGCCAATGTTTATGTAGGTGTCGAATTTCAAGTGCCTACCGATGCCAAAGTTTCAGCGGCCATTGAAAAAACCATGAAAGGGCCATCGGCCAACGATTATTTTGCTTCTGCCGTATATTATTTACAGGAAGGAAAAGATATCAATCAAGCCAAAACGTGGATGGACAAAGCCATGTCGATGATGGAAAAACCCGCTTTTTGGCAATTGCGCCAACAATCCTTGATCTATGCAAAAGCTGGTGATAAAAAAGGAGCCATTGAGATTGCCAAAAAATCTTTGGCAGGAGCAAAAGAAGCTGGAAACAACGATTACGTTAAAATGAACATGGACTCCTTAAAAGAATGGGGTGCGATGTAATTAACCGATAAAATGTGTTTTGAGAGCGTGACCTATCTGGTTGCGCTTTTTTTATTTTGAAAAAAACCTGAGCAAGTAACGTTCCATATTTGAATGATATTGGGGAATTTTCATTATATTAGTTAACTATTCTTCGCCATTTTTGATTGATTATAGCATAAACAGATAATTTTAAAAAATTATTGAATGTCTGAAGAATTTTCCATGGACCAAGTTTTTTTAAAACAACTGAACGCTGTTATCGAAGCCCATCTTGAGGATGAACAGTTTAGTGTGGAAGAACTGGCCATGGAACTGGGATTGAGCCGATCTCAGCTTCATCGAAAATTGAATGCCATTAATGGTAAATCGACAAGCCAGTATATTCGGGAATACCGTTTGGAGAAGGCCATGGAGTTGCTCCAGAACAACGTAGCAACAGCCTCAGAGATTGCCTACCGTGTCGGGTTTGGAAGCCCAACCTACTTCAATAAAAGTTTCAGGGAATTTTATGGGTATCCTCCGGGAGAGGTAAAAATCAGGGCTACACTAAGTAATGGGAATAATGAGCAAAGTCAATCTTCAAATAAGTTTACCGATACGATAACGATTAAAAGAAGACTTTACGATCTAAGATCATATATCATTGGTGCACTGGTACTCATTTTAATTGTTATGCTTGGATATTATAACTATGCGAATTCTGAATCTACTGAAACCGCAGAAAATGAAAAAACCAACACCGTTGAAAACTCCATTGCAGTATTGCCTTTTAAGAACATAAGTGGAAATCCCGATAATGAAGCCTTTTGTGATGGGATGACCAATGCCATCATTTCAAGGCTTTCGAAAATTAAGGGCATCAAAAAGGTAATTTCGCAGACCTCGATGATGAACTATAAAGATAATAAAAAGGCCATGACTTTGATAGCCGATGAACTTGATGTACACTATATTTTGGAATCCAGTTTTCAAAAAGCGGGAAATGATATTAAAATCAATATTCAGTTGATTGACGGCCCATTAGATAAACTTTACTGGTCGGAGGAATATGTTGGCAAATACGACTCCATATTCAATATTCAGGCTCATGTGGCTGAAATGGTGGCCAAACAGTTGGATGCCGATATTACCGAAGAGGAGCAAAAGAATTTACAGCAGGCCATGACCACTAATACCGAAGCCTATGATTACTATTTAAAGGGGGAATACAAAAAAACAGGCTTATCCTTGAACAGCGTTCTTGAGTCAATAAGATTTTTCGAAAAGGCCATTGAATTGGATTCCTTATTTGTTGAACCCTATATATCACTTTGGGGAAATTATATTGTATTGGGAACTTGGCATGGAAATATGAGTAGAGAAAAGGCGGATAGTTTGGGGGCACCTTATTTAAAAAAAGCACTTCAGTTGGATCCTGATAATCTTCAGTTACTTCATGGTTTGGCCAATACTAATTATTATAAATGGAATTTTAAATTTGCCGACTCCCTATACAAAGTATTGCGGAAAAGAGGCTTAAAATATGTTTATGACGAACATTTAAACCTCATGCACGGACGTTATGACCTGGTTATAAAAAATGACAAAAAGATGTTTAAAGAAGACCCATATAAAACCATGGGCTCTTATATGACCTGTGCCTATGCATATTATTATAAAGGCCAAATCGATTCCACACTGTACATGATTAAGGAAGGATTGCGAATAAGTCCATTTCAGGAAGCCTACTATGACCATTTTGGAAATTTGTATCTCGCATTGGGAGATTATAAAGAAGCTAAAAACTTATTGGAAAAAGGATTGGAAATTTCCGATCAACGTCATGCCTCTATGTTAGTCCATCTTGCTTTGGTATACCATTATCTTAACGACGAAGAAAAGTCTTTAGGCTACCTGAATGAAGTGATCGCAAGAGCGAATGCAGGAGAACCTGAAATAAATGTATTTGTTTCACATTATTATAGTCGCATGGGGGATTTAGACGAAGCCTTTAAATGGTTGGATATTGCCTATGAAAAACATGAAGTGGATTTAATTTGGCTACCGGCAGAACCCAATCTTCAACAGCTTAAAGAAGATCCTCGGTATCAAAAGCTGGTCAAAAAAATAGGATTTTTGGAAATAAAATAAGTTTTTCATTTTCTTAATTCATAAATCATAACACGCTCATTTTTATCTTTTTATTATTAAAATGCAACATAATCTATAGCCTTTAAATTATGTTTACCACACTTGAATAAAAGGTTTAAATCAATTGCAACATGACAGTTAAGTGGGGTGTGCTTTTATACCACATCTTTGTTTCAATACTTTTTATTAATCTTAAAAACTATTGGTCATGAAAAATTTAGTCATTGGTTTATTCGTTTTAGGTCTTACCAGCCTAGGGTTCTCACAAAATACAAATAGTAATGTAGAGGAAGTAAAATTGGAGAGTGTCACCGTAACGCCCCGAAACTTAAGTTATCTTGATAAAGTTCAGGACAAATCCATGTCGGATCATGTGAAATTCTTGGAGGACAAAGCTTCAGTATATAATGTTCGTGAACTTCCAGAGTTCGATGGTCGCAAGGAATCCTTTAAAACCATTTTTAGAGGCACTAAAGGTTATATTATTGCCACTTATAGCAACAATGGAATGATCTTAAAAACTAGGGAACGTTATAGTGATATCAAACTTCCCAAACAATTGATTAAGTCGGTATTAAGTCAATATCCAAATAGTGATTTCCTAAAAGTAGTTTATACCGTGGATTATGATCATCAAAAAGATGTCAAGAAGACCTATAAAATTCAAATAATGAAAGATAATTTAATAAAGAACTTGAAAATCAGTTCGGGTGGTAATATAGATAAAACCGTCACTATGAGTATAGTTAATTAATTAAGAGTTAAAAATGAACGATTTTCAGAAAAATCCCGCTTATGGCGGGATTTTTAATTAGTTATACTCCAGCCCAATTTTCATTCTTACATCATCCAAAGTTTTGATAAGTAATTCACTGAATTCAAAGGTCATGATATCACTTTCTGTTTTACCATCCCTAATTAGTTGGTTAAAATGGGCAATCTCATAATTATAGCCAAAAGTATCCGATTTAAAATTTAAGGTTTCCTTTCCTTTTTCTGATTCAATCGTAATGGAAGTGGGTTCGTGAAATCTGGACTGTAATTTAATGGTTCCTTTTTCGCAATGGATAATGGCTTCAGTAGGTGTTTCTTCCAATAAAGTGCTTTTAAGATAGGCCTTTACCTGATTGTCGTAATGAAATGTCATGTTACACGATGAATCGGCTCCATTATCAAAAAATGTTGCTCTTGCTTCGATGTTATTTGGAATTCCCAATATGGAAAGTGCGGCAAAAATGGGATAGATGCCAATGTCCAAAAGACTGCCACCTCCCAAGGATTTTTTGAACAATCGTTTGGTATCATCAAATTCGCGATAAAATCCAAAATCGGCTTCCATTTTTAAGAAGTTGCCATAGGTTTTGTTTTCCAAGGTTTTCAAAACATATTGGTAATGTGGCAAAAAATACGTCCACAAG
>DASWKU010000444.1:0-5030 GCA_036396455.1 Flavobacteriaceae bacterium | reverse complement strand
GACTGATTGGATTTTATAGCATCAACGATGCGCCCATTTTTGTCAATGTCTTTTTCAAACTGAAAATTTTTAAGTAAAAAATCTGTGTGTTTTCCTGTGCTTACACGTTTTACGAATTTTAAAAGCGAAGGTAATTGAGGTCCTAAATCATGATAATGCAAAAACGCATCTTTTTCATACCCTACATTAACAAATGCAGCATTTAGCCCTGGAACCGCCTTGCGTATTTTGGCAATAAACACATCGCCAACCGCAAAGTTGTTATCATCTTCATCTTTATGCAATTCAATAAGTTTTCCATCTTTTAATAAGGCAAAATCAACAACATCAGAACTCGATCTAACAATCAATTCTTTATCCATATTGTAATTTTATATCCACCACGCCAAGGCGTGACAGATGGATTAAACTTTAATTTTTTGACACAGGATGTTAAATCCGTTAAATTCATGGTTTTGCATAGGTAAACGCAAAATATCACAAATTAAATATCAAAGAACGTAATTTCAAAAATTGAAAAAGTAGTTAAAAACTACTTTTTCAATTTACTTTTTTTTATGACGATTGGCGCGTCGACGTTTTTTACGCTTGTGCGTTGCTACCTTGTGTCTTTTCCTTTTTTTACCACTTGGCATAAAATTCTTTTTTAATTAATATTATTTCTTAAGGTTTTAATTAACGTCAACATTAGTTTTTACGCCTTCTACAAATACTTTTGCAGGCTTAAATGCAGGTATATTGTGTGCGGGAATTTTAATAGTTGTGTTTTTTGAAATGTTTCTTCCGGTTTTTTCAGCTCTGGTTTTGATAATGAAACTACCAAAACCTCTCAAATACACATTATCACCACTTTCCAATGAGATTTTTACCTCTTCCATAAATGTTTCTACGGTTGCTTGAACATCTCCTTTTTCAATTCCTAACTTATCAGAAATTTTAGCTACTAAATCAGCTTTTGTCATTTTAATTATTTTTTAGGGTTATCTACTAATTATAAGGGATGCAAATATAGGAATTTTAATTTCAATATTTCAAGCGTAATTAATTAAAATTTAACCTCATAAAGAATTATTTTTGTATTCAAATTAAAAAAACAATGAATTTCGGTTCAACTTTAACTAATTGGTATTCAATATATAAACGAGAACTGCCATGGCGAAACACCAAAAACCCGTATTACATTTGGCTTTCTGAAATTATTTTACAGCAAACACAAATTAAACAAGGTTTGCCCTATTATGAAGCTTTTATCAACCAATATCCCACGGTTTTTGACCTTGCAAAGGCCGAAGAACGTGACGTTCTAAAGCTTTGGCAGGGTTTAGGTTATTATACAAGGGCACGAAACTTACATGCCACGGCCAAAACCATTGTTGAAGAATTGGGAGGTGAATTCCCAAAATCCTATCAAGACTTGCTTAAGCTTAAAGGCGTGGGCGATTATACGGCAAGTGCCATCGCTTCCATTTGTTACAACGAACCTTCGGCGGTTGTGGATGGCAATGTGTATAGAGTATTGGCACGTTATTTTGGTATCAAGACGCCCATTAATTCCACAAAAGGCAAAAAAGAATTTAAGGCCTTAGCTTCTCAATTAATTGACATAAAAAATCCTGCCAATTACAATCAGGCCATCATGGAATTTGGCGCAAGACACTGTAGGCCCAAAAACCCTTATTGTGATTCCTGTCCGTTTAATTCAGGCTGTGTTGCCCTTCAAAATAAAATGGTTGAAGCTTTACCGGTTAAGCTTAAAAAAAATAAGGCCGCCACAAAATATTTTAATTTTTTGGTCATGATTTCTTCAGATAATAAAACCGTTTTTAAAAAGCGAACCGGAAAAGGTATCTGGAAAAACCTGTATCAATTTCCTCTTGTAGAAACTGAAACCCCTTTGGACAGCCACCATTTTAAAAAGCATCCTAAAATTAAATCCCTTTTAAATGGTGCGCCATTCGAATATAGTTTATATAATCAGGATGCTATTGTCCATAAACTTTCGCATCAGCATTTACATGCCAAATTTTGGATTGTTGAAGTGAACACACTTCCCGAAGAAGGCATTTTAATTTCCGAAATCCAAAAATTTCCAACGCCAATTTTAATCAGTAATTTTATTAACGAATTCCGTTTTCCTTTATAAAAACCCATATTTTTTTATTACTTTTAAAAAAGTCCTCGCAAAAGGTTAATTTTGCATTTAAATAGTAAATTATTATGTCTGGAACCTTAAACAAAGTGATGCTTATTGGGCATTTGGGAGATGAAGTAAAAATGCATTATTTTGAAGGTGGTGGCTGTGTTGGTCGTTTTCCGTTGGCCACCAATGAAACTTACACCAATAAACAAACCAATGAGCGTGTAACCAATACCGAATGGCACAATATTGTGGTACGAAACAAAGCTGCCGAAATTTGCGAAAAATATTTAACAAAAGGTGACCGTGTATACATTGAAGGCAAATTGAAAACCAGAAAATGGCAAGATGAAAAAGGCATGGATCGATATACCACTGAAATTCAATGTACCGATTTTACCTTTCTAACTACGAAAAGTGAATCTCAAGGTGGAGCTCCTAACGAACAACCATCCAATCCTGAGAATCAACCTCAACAAACGCTAAATGAACCTTTAGAAGACGATACTGATGATTTACCGTTTTAAGTTTAACCAAACCCCTTGACCTTGGATCCCGAACCCTCGAGTTTGACCTTATTTTTTTTAACTGCAAACACTTCACTGGTTACAGGAATTATTTTACTCGTCATCCTATTGTTATGTTCCGCATTGATTTCTGGAGCTGAAGTGGCCTTTTTTTCATTGACCCGAACCGATATTGATAATGGCTTGGAAGAAAATCCTAAAGCGTTCCATATCATCTCCAGGCTATTGGAACGTCCCAAAAAATTACTCGCCACCATTTTGGTCGCCAATAATTTTATAAATATTGGCATTGTGATATTGTTTGCCTATTTAGGAGAGTTCATATTTTTTAATATTGAAATATTCTGGGTTAGATTTGTTTGTGAAGTCATCATCGTTACCTTTTTAATTTTACTTATTGGTGAGATCATTCCTAAAATATATGCCAGCAGAAACCGCTTAAAATTTGCCGTTTTTATGGCCATTCCCGTAAAAGTCATCGATGTTTTGTTTTCTCCCTTAAGTTTGCCAATGCGCCATTTTACGATTTTTATTCATAATAAATTAGGAAGACAAAAATCGAATATTAGCGTTGACCAGCTTTCCCAAGCTTTGGAACTGACTTCAAAAACCGACACTACTAAAGAAGAGCATAAAATTTTACAGGGCATTGTATCCTTTGGTAATACCGACACAAAACAGGTCATGAAACCCCGAATAGATATTTTTGCTTTAAGTACCGATCAAAAATACAGTGAGATCATTCCTGAAATTATAGAAAATGGCTATTCCCGAATCCCAGTTTATAAAGACAGTATTGACACCGTTATAGGAATTTTATATGTAAAGGATTTATTGCCCTATATTGACAGAAAACAATTTGATTGGATTACCTTGATAAGAGAGCCTTTTTTTGTGCCTGAAAACAAAAAGCTGGATGATTTAATGGTTGAATTCCAAAGTAAAAAAGTGCATTTGGCAGTGGTTGTGGATGAGTATGGAGGCACTTCGGGATTGGTTTCACTTGAAGATGTGATTGAAGAAATTGTTGGCGATATTAGCGACGAATATGACGATGATGACCTGGTATATACCAAAATTGATGATAAAAATTTTATGTTTGAAGGCAAGACCCCTTTAAAAGATTTTTATAAAATCATCAACCTGGAAGACGAGTCAGCTTTTGAGGACCAAAAAGGAGAGGCTGAAACCATTGCAGGATTTATTTTGGAAGTCTCAGGTACTTTTCCGCGCCGAAACAGTAAAATAAATTTCAGAAATTACGTTTTCACTATTGAAGCCTTTGATAAAAAACGAATTAAACAGGTCAAGTTTACCATACTGGATTAACGTGAATTTATATTTAACTAACATATTGTTTTTTATCCAAATACTGTCAGGTCGAGCGCCCGCCTGACGGATGGGCAGGCAGTCGAGACCTCATTTTAAAAGTATCAACGCCAAAAAACCTCTCGACTTTAGTTTATCTTGAGCGTAGCCGAAAGGCTCGAGGTGACCATTAAATAATGTGTTAATTAATTATTAAACCATAGATTATAATTTATTTTAAATCGAACTCACGTTAGATTAAAAACAGTTCCATTTTTATAGAAGATAACAATGAAAAGATCACTAATCCCCGTTATACTATTATTTTGTTTTGCTTGTGGCGACGATGCGCTTCCAAAACCTAAAGCCCTTTTGCGTTTGGATTATCCAGATCCAAACTATAAAACTGTGGATTTAGGTTTGCCCTTTAGTTTTGAAGAAAATTCCATAACCAACAATATTATAAATATTAAAGTCAACAATGACTCCACGTCCTTTGGAATAGACATTAATTATCCGGCATTAAAAGGCACCATTTATTTAACCTATAATAAAGTGGACGACAATCTTTTTTCCCTGATAAAGGATGCACAAAATTTAACCCAAAAGCATACCATAAAAGCCGATGAAATTATTGAACAAAAGTTCATTGATGAAACCCATCGTGTTTTTGGAATGTTTTACGAAGTTGGTGGCAACGCCGCTTCCCAGTCCCAATTTTATGTGACCGATAGCATCCGCCATTTTTTGAACGGCTCCTTATATTTTTATGCAAAGCCTAATTACGATTCCATTTATCCTGCGGCAGTGTATCTAAAAAATGATATCAAGCACATTATGGAATCGTTGAAGTGGAAGGAATGATAATAATGACTTACAAAATAAAAATGAAGGTGCCTAAAAAGTTTATTCAAGGCTCAGGGCAAACGCATTAAAAAAATACGATCTCACAAGGATTTAAATTCCATATAAATCCTTAAAAAAACCATTTTTATTGTTGTTTTTCATTGTCAATATTTGTATATTATACTGATAATCAGTAACTTATTCATTTTGAA
>DASWKU010000443.1:0-4292 GCA_036396455.1 Flavobacteriaceae bacterium | reverse complement strand
GACAAGCTAATGCGAAACCTAAAACACATATCGTTGTTAATTGTACTTTTTATAAGCTTAAGCATCCCGCAACGTGTATTGGCCCAATTTGATATTCCTCCAACACCAAAAGAACAAACCAGTGTTTATGATTATATCAATTTGTTATCTGGTAATCAAAAGCAAAATCTTGAACAAAAACTCATTAGGTATTCCGATACGACCTCAACACAAATTGTAGTGACAATTATTGCCACAACCAAAGGTGAAAACATTGGGCTATTGGCACCCAAATGGGCACATCAATGGGGCATTGGGCAGGCCAAGGAAGATAATGGTGTCTTTATTTTGCTGGCAAGGGATGACCGACAAATATGGATTTCTCCCGGTTATGGCGTTGAAGACAAACTAACCGCAGGCATAGTAGGAGAACTGATAAGAAACATCATTATTCCAGAATTTAAAAATGGTGATTATTATGCAGGATTGGACAAAGGCTCCGATGCCATTTTCGAAATCTTAAATGGCACCTATCAAGGAACACGAAAATCTTCAAAATCAAAAGAATTTCCACCAAAATTTATTTTTATATTAATTGTCATCTTCATTTTTATCATTATATCCATTATCAAAAATCGTCGTGGTGGCGGAGGCTCAGGAGGAAGACGTTCAGGAGGAGGCTTTAGTATTTTGGATGCCATTATTTTAAGCAGTATGGGGCGCGGTGGCTTTGGTGGCGGTCATTCCAGAGGTGGTTTTGGTGGAAGCTCCGGTGGGGGCTTTGGTGGGGGCTTTGGCGGTGGTGGTTTCTCCGGTGGAGGCGCCGGTGGAAGTTGGTAAATAAATTATTTTATATCAATGTTTAATTAATTAAATTGATTCATTCTAATATCTAAATTTATAAATCATGGTAATTATCTTATTTTTTATTGCAATTATAGTAATTGTCGCACTACTACTTGTTGGTAAATACAATAGCTTGGTAAAGCTCAAAAACAATCGTGAAAATGCATTTGCTGATATCGATGTACAACTTAAACAACGACACGATCTTATTCCTCAGTTGGTAGATGCCGTAAAAGGTTACATGAAACACGAAAGTGGTGTTTTAACTAAAGTTACTGAGGCAAGAGCGGCAGCGATGAATGCCAATTCAATTTCTGATAAAATAGCTTCAGAAAATATGTTGACAGCAGCTCTTGGTGGACTTAAAATAGCAATGGAGGCTTATCCAGATCTAAAAGCCAATACTAACTTTCTACACCTTCAAGGTGAGATTTCTGACGTTGAAAATAAATTGGCTTCGGTAAGAAGGTACTTTAACTCTTCTACAAAAGAATACAACAACGCTGTTCAAACCTTCCCTTCCAATATTGTTGCCGGCATGTTTAATTTTAAAACATTAGAGATGTTTGAAATCAATGAAGCTCAAAGAGAACAATTTGAAAAAGCACCAAAAGCTAGCTTCGACTAATGGAATACGTCGGTCTTCAAACTCAAATATGGAGAAACAATTCTAAATCGGTAATGCTTTTACTGGCATTTCCTATGTTACTTTTTGTATTGGTGTGGTTGTTTTTTTACATTATTTATTATAAAGAAGCCACGGTTTATGGTTATGAAGCAGTTAACAGCAATTTTTTATCTTCTATTCCATTTGTAATTATTGGTGTCGGAATTTGGTTTTTAATTGCCTGGTTTTCTCATTCAAGTATGATTCAAAAAGCAACAGCCTCTCGTCCTTTAGAACGTAAAGAAAACCTAAGAGTTTACAATTTAGTAGAAAACTTGTGTATGTCAAGAGGTATGGCCATGCCTAAAGTATACGTAATTAATGATGATTCATTAAATGCTTTTGCGAGTGGAATAAATGAAAAAACTTATACTGTAACCTTGTCACAGGGAATTATTAATAAATTGGATGACGCAGAATTGGAAGGTGTTATTGCTCATGAGCTAACTCATATCATCAATAGGGATGTAAGGTTGTTGATTGTTTCTATCATTTTTGTTGGAATTTTTGCTTTTATTTCGGAAATGGCGTTTAGAACAGTATTACATGTAAGAATTGGGGGGAGAGACAAAAAAGGAGGGGCAATTGCTATTATTTTAGTTGTAATATTATTAGGGTTATTAGGCTATTTATTTTCTAGTTTGTTTAGATTATCTTTATCAAGAAAAAGAGAATTTATGGCAGATGCCGGTGCAAGTCAACTGACTAAAAACCCAAAAGCTTTAGCAAGTGCCTTGCGTAAAATATCTAATGATCCATGGATTGAAGCCGTTGAAAGAGATGATGTGGCTCAATTGTTTATAGAACATCCCACTAAGAAAAAGAAAGGTATCGCTTCATTTTTTAACACGTTGTTTGCCACCCATCCACCAATAGATAAAAGAATTAGTGTTTTAGAACAATTTTAATTTTTTATCTCGCATATCTAAACCTAATTCCTAATTTTTTCTATATATCCAAGTTATTTCATTTCAAAAGCGTTAACTATGCAAAATGAGATTCCTCGTTTACCAGCTCTGTCTGTTCTAAACCTTTGATGGGTATAATACCCTTCATCATCAGTTAATTTGGTAATACACAACAAAAGAAATTGCTTCGATGTCTCTCCTCCAAGCAACAATATTGGTAGCTATTAATATTTGTACACTTTCATTCTTGAAAGGTCGCATAACTTTATCTCTTTCTTGTTGTAATAAATCCCCATGAATGGTATCTGCTGGAGCATTCCTAGCAATAAGCTTTTTTCTTAATGATTAAGTTTAGTTTCATTCTCATATCCATTATCAAAAATCGACGTGGGGGTGGCCGTTCAGGAGGGCGACGATCAGGAGGAGACTTTAGTATTTTGGATGCCATTATTTTAAGCAGAATGGGACGAGGTGGCTTTGGTGGCGGTCATTCCAGAGGTGGTTTTGATGGAAGCTCCGGTGGTGGCTTTGGTGGTGGTGGTTTCCCCGGTGGAGGTGTGGGTGGAAGTTGGTAATTAAATTCCAAAATAAATTCCTACATTTATAAAGTCCGAAGCTACTGTACTTGCCTATTTTGTCTAACCAACAAAAATGATCAATTTTTTTAGAAAAATCCGTAGGCAACTCGCCAACGAGAACAAATTTTCAAGATATTTTAGATATGCTTTTGGTGAGGTCGTACTGATTATGCTAGGGATATTTATGGCTCTGCAGTTACAGAACTGGAATGAACAACGCAAACAAGACGCACAATTTAAGGTCACCTTGGAGCAAGTGTACAATTCCATAACGGATGACTCTTGGTATTTTAATTTTAATATGATGCAGTCGCAAAATGTTTTAGATACCCTTAAATATTTATTAAACACTGGCCAGAACGATTCTGGTGAACAGATCCTAGGAGCATTATGGTATAGTGCATTAAATAATATTGGTAGGTATAATGCGGAAACCATTCAAATTCTTGATAATTTGGAATATAACATAAGAAACAAAAATCAAAATAACTTAGCCAAACAATTGTACAGTTATGGAAAATTATTAACTGAAAAAAACCAAAATCCTTTTGAGTCGGATAAATCCATAGCAGACATTTTAATACAAAACAATATACCGTTCCCTAAACTTGATTTGAATGATCTAAATAAAGGATTGATTTCGGATAGTACGTATTATGGTGAAAAGGAATTTAAGAAAGCCAAAGCATTGCTACAGGATGAAAACCTGATAACACGCCTAAAGTCTGAGCGAACATACCGAGCTATTAATTTTTTAGACTATAAAGCGATTTATACAGACGCTCTTTCCATGCTTCAGCTCATTAAAAAATACCATCCTGAAGCAAAACTATTATATCAAGATGTTGGCATTATCGGTACTTCCATTGATGGTTTTGATGATGTTGGGACAAAGTCAACCCCTATGACATTGACTGATGATGAAAGAAGCATCTGGGAAATTGACCTTTATTTAAAAGTTGGCCGCGTGAAGTTCAGATGCCGTGACAGTTGGGCAATAAATTGGGGAGGCAATTCATTTCCTGAAGGCCAGGCTCAATTTGAAGGACCAGATATTTCTGTTTCAGAACCCGGCAATTATAGGGTGGTTTTAAACTTAACTGCAAACACCTATGAATTTATAAAACTAGAAGACCAACCATGATCAACTTCTTCAGAAAAATAAGGCACCAACTCGCCAACGAAAACCTGCCTGTCCGGCAGGCAGGCAAGTTCCAGAAATACTTTTGGTATGCTTTTGGCGAAATTTTGCTTGTAGTGATCGGTATTCTCATCGCCTTACAGGTCAATAATTGGAATGAACAACGCAAACAG